>JBCDKV010000241.1:0-7123 GCA_038746215.1 Bacteroidota bacterium
GTTTGAGATCGCGCAACAAGTATGCCCAAAGATTTTTTATGGACGGAAACACAAATTTCAACTTATTTTTTAGAGAAAAAATAAGTTGAAATTTGTGTTTCCGTCCGAAGAGAATTACGGAGCATACTTGTTGCTCAATTTGCGGATATTGACCTGAACTATATCTGAGTCAAATGTCAAGAAAAATGAAATCTGCACAGTCGTTATTCGCATAAATAAAACGATAATAATGCAAACATTCACGACTACTGTCGAACAAAGTCTATCTACGTTGGGCTGGAATTTTACCATTCCTGTCATCAAGGATATTGCAACTATCTTTATCGAAGAAGACCGTCGAGTATTGTGCACAATTAATGATGCTAAAAGCTTTCACGCTGCTCTGATGCCAGATGGAAAAGGTGATTATTTCATCATACTGAATAAAGAACGTCGTAAACAACTGGGGCTTACAGTTGGTGAACCCATTAGCGTCACTTTGAAGAAAGACGACAGCAAATATGGGATGCCCATGCCCGAAGAATACGAAACCCTACTAGCCATGGACGATGAAGGTAGTCAATATTTTCATACCTTGACACCAGGCAAGCAGCGAAATTTACTACACATCATCGGTAAGCCCAAAAATACAGCTACCCGCCTGAAAAAGGCAATCGTGATAAATGAACACCTCAAAAGACAAGTGGGAAAACTAGATTTCAAGCAGTTGAATCGAGATTTTAAAGCTTACAATGAGCAACTACCGTAACCAACCAATTGCTGCTTCCAGTGCCTCATCTTTTCCTGCCAATACTTCTTCGGTCTTATTTTCCACCAAAATATCGGGTGGAATCCCTAGACCTTCGTAGGAAGTGCCATCGGCGGCTCGCCAATCGCCAATACTCATGGCATAGCCCCAACCATTGGGTAAATCTCTATTTATAGCATTGGCAAATGCACCTTTAGTCGTGTCTCCGACCGTCGTGACTTGTGGCAAAACCTTCAAAGCAAGTAAGAAACTTTCTCTGGCACTGATCGTCACTCGATTGGTCAGCACGGCGATGGGTTTGGTAAATGGAACATCACCCATGGGTTCTAAATACCAAGATTCGGGACTCGTAAAATCATCCTCATCTGGCCCATTTTTGATGGAAGTCGTCATATAAAGCCGCCTTTCGTCGGTAAGGTAAGACGCCATCACTTTGCCCGCAATATCTTCTCCACCAAAACCATTTCTCAAATCGATAACTAAGCCTTTTGCATCTTTGAAAAAATCCATGAGTGCCGCCATCTCCTTTTTCAATAAATTACCTGCTTCTCCAAGATGCAGTACATAGATATAGCCAATACCATCCTCCAAGAAGCCGTAAGTCATGGAAATACCGTTCTCTTGTGCATCTGGCAGATAATTTTCTTTTAGAATGTCCAAATCAAAATCAAATTCATTGGGTGGACCACCCGTGTACATAGGTAAATCAGAGTCAGTCGTGATCAATGCGACGTGACCATCATCCAAAATAGACAACATATCGACGAAAAGATCATAGAGCGCACGATCAGATAGATCATTGGTAACCAGTGGACGATACTCGTCGTAAACGGCATTCCAGTCTACATTGCGTACTTTAAATAAGCCGTACATTTGATCGAATTCATTCCAGAGGGCTTCAAAGTTACCGACGGGCGTATCGTCATATTGTAGTCCAAATACTTCTTTTTGGCAAGCATTGGAGAGCAGTAGGAGTAGCGCAGTAAAGCATAATATTGAAATACTGTTTTTCATATTCAGTGGTATTTTTTAGCATGTACGAAAACTTTAGCAATACTCGGAATAAGCTTAGAGCTTGTTTGGATTTTGATCTTTGAATCGAAAACGAGCTATTTTTTCGTTAATCAAGGCAAAAAGTGGGAGCTTATCCTGGATAATTGACCACTTTTTTTAACGCCGAGTAACGGAAAAAGAGCCGTTTGCAGACCGATTATTAATTTCCAAACAAGCTCTTAGTAAAGCTCTTAGGGATCGCGCAACAGCTATGCTTAATCAGTTCCTTCGGACGGAAACACAAATTTTTCTTGAAAAATTTGTGTTTCCGTCCATAAAACCTTTTTGGGCATACTTGTTGCGCGATCTCAAGAGCTTTATCAGGATTTATTTCAATCACTGCTCAATACTTCGTACACGTCTAATTAGAAGAAATAAATCAGGTCAATGCTATTTTCAAACACACGAACAGGTCTAGGATCTGGGAAACTAGTCCAAGCAGCAGCATAACTAACCCCTACATCTCGACCATTCTTGAAATGCCAGAGTAGACTGGCACTTGCTCTAGGATTCAGCAGTTGATGCACCGAAGTGATACTCGTCCCTGTTTTTACGTAGCCCCACCAATAATTCAAGGTATTGGGTAAAGAAGGATCGTAGGCATAGTTGGGACGAACAACTGCAGCTAACAAGGGTAAGCTACCACTGGCACGTGCCTCCAAATTGCCGATAGTATAGGTGATGCTGTATTCAGGAGCAATATCCAATTGTGTATAGTGCCAAGTGTCTGCACCTACACCAGTCAGAATGTGTCTAGCGTTGAAGGAAACACCCAGTGCATGATACTGATTGAGTGACCAGAGCGTCTTAATCCTCAAATCACCTACTAACATGGAGAGGAAAGGATTAGCTTCCAACTCAAAAGTCTCTATTTCGCCATAAATATCGGGGGTGTCTTCAATCAGAACGATGCGCTGTCCGTGTCGCTGGGCTTGATTTGTACCAACTTGTAGTGTTAGTGCAATTTCAAAGAAAGCATCGCCCTGTCTTTGATAGATACCTCCAATGTTCATAGCATCAGCTTGGTACAGTAGGGGAGAGGCGTGTTGATCAGAAAGGAGGGTTTGCGTCCAACCTGCTCGGATACCCCAATTTTGAAGTGGTGGTGCTTTAGTAGATTGAGCTTGCAGTACAACACAGTATATAATCCCATAAAAAATGAGTAGTAGTTGCCTGCTAGCGGCGACGTATTGTTTTTGAAAAAATGCTTGCATAATATTAGTTTTAAGTAGGTGGACTCAAATAATCGACACTTTTGAACGGCTCTGCATCCCATCCGCTTTGCGGTAAATTCAATTGAATTTAGATAAAAGCACTTAAAAATAGTTCCGTAGCTACGGCTATGCAACGATTTTGAAGCACTTTTAGCTCAAAAAATAACTCGCTCAAATTGTGACGCTTACTTAAATCCACCTACTTATTGTTGCCTTTTGGATGATTCACGACACCACAAAAGACGTACTAAAAATGCAAGTAGAAGTGCTCAAACCTTAATTTTGAAGAAATCAGGACTTCAAATGTTGTTTTTTGTACTCATTTGGTGTCATACCCACCATTTTTTTGAAGGTATTGTAGAAAGCGGACTTGGATTTGAAGCCAGCCTCCATACCAATCGCTAATAAACTGTATTGATTGAAATTTTCGTCCCTTAGCATTTCTTGTACTGCCTGTACTCGGTAAGTATTGATAAAAACGGTGAAATTTTGTTCTTGTGCATTGATGATTTGCGATAAGTATCCAACACTGATCCCAAGTCGATCAGCAATTATATCTCGATTCAAGTCAGGATTTCGATACAAATGCTCCACCTCCATTAAGTCCAGTAATTGCTTGGTGTAAGCCTGATCGGGAAGGGTTTTTACCAATGGCGTATCGACAGTCGAACTTCTTTTTTGTTTCAATAATTCCTTAATCGCTGCTTGGTCTTCCACTAATTGAAACTGAAAAAGCCCTTTGTAGGTGAGCCAATAGAGGAAGAAGGAAACACCTAGCAACAAAAAATAATAGAAATATACAAATTCCTGACGACGCCACACCGATAGCAATACAAAGGAAATCCAAATACTTACTAAGGCTGTGGTCGTCCACCAAATTTGCTCGATCCACTTTTTCTTTTGGTATGAAACTGTACTAGTAGCAATAATCCGATAGGATAATAAGCAGAGTATGACGGTGTAGAACATAGCTAGGTAGTACTCTATTTCAAAGATCAAATACATGTATTGGTCTACCCATCGAAGCTCCAGCCAGCCGAAATCGACATCTAGATCAATAAGGATATTTAAAAGCAAAAATACTGCGAAGGGGAGGAGGAGCCAGCCTAATTTCCGATTATTTCGGAGGGGATGGTTCAGTGATCTGATAAAATAAACGAATAGCGCAACGTAGCACAAAAGTATCCAAGGAATGTCATCTCCGAAAAAGTCAATGAAGTAGTATTGCTCGTCGTAATCTCTAGAACTGAACCAATCATCTAAGCCAATGATGGATAGCATTAGGATAAAGAAGGCTAGAAATTTATTGTTTGAACTTCTGAAAAAGCGTCCAGATAATAGTAGGATACCCAGCAATATCCCCTGCATTAAGCTGACAAGAATGATTAGGTCAATTAAGTTAAAGTTCATGTCTATACTGCAAACGGGATAAAAAAGTGCTTTTGTTTTTGAAAAAGATAAGTTTTGCTCACATCATTTACCTCTAGATTTAGGGTAAGTTTTCGCTGAGGAGGAGGTCGACACCTCCTCCTCAGCGAATCAAGGTATTTTAAGGGTAAAGAAGCGAGAATCGCTTCTTTGCCCTTAAAAAACCTTAATCAAATTTGGCAGGCTCGATGCCGCCAAATTTGAGTGTAAACGTAATAATTTGTACTTAGAAATGCCAACGGAACAAAATGCACTTTTTTGTCCCGAACAGAGTATAATTCCTTTTCTTGCGCAAGTTAGTAACGCACAAGAAACAATTTCAATAATCGCATTGATTTCGGTTAGAGCTTGTTTGGAACAGGAAGATAATGCTCCAAACATGCCCTACACAAATTGTCAGAAAAACAGAGGTTCGTTTTGTTACTCACTTTAGAACATCCCGAATGGTAGCATCTTTATCAAAGACACTCTTGGCGTAAGGACAAAGTGGCAGGATTTTTAAGTTCTTGTCTCTCGCCATTTCCACTACAGCATTCAGTAGCTTACGACCAATGCCTTGCCCACGCAGTGTTTCACTTACATCAGTATGGTCAATGATGAGCATGGTCTTGCCTGCTTTGGAATAGGACATTTCTGCGAGGGGTGCACCTTCATCTCCCACGTAGGCATGTCCCGAATTAGCTTGCTCGCTTATTTTTATCTCTAATTGATCCACGTTTTTTTATTTTAGTAAAAACCAGATAAGACATTGTGGACAGAAAGGAAAAAGGACTTTTTTATCCTATAACTGATAATCGGTGTTTCCGTCCATAAAAAATCTTTAGGCATACTTGTTGGGCGATCTCAAACACTTTACTAAGTTTCAAAAGTTTGGTAAAGCTGTACTGCCACAAGATGGAGCATTTTACCCGTTATTCGCATACGTAGCTGACGGGTATCTTCACGAATCATAGCTAGCATAATCGTTCACCAAAGACCGTTCTTCTGCTTGCATAGGAAAAGAGACACAGAACGTACTACCCGTTCCAATTTCAGATTCCACCCAGATTTTGCCGTTGTTTTGTTCTGCAAATTCCTTACAAAGGGCTAGACCTAGACCAGTACCTTTTTCTCCGACTGTTCCCCATCCTGATACCCCTACTTTGAAGATTTCTTCTTGCTTCTCTTTGGAAACACCAATGCCCTTATCTTTTACACAAACCGTTCCACAATCGCAGTTTTGCCAGCCACACAGCTCAATTTTAGAATCTTGAAAAGAAAACTTAATCGCATTGGAAAGTAAGTTGCGCAAAATAGAACACATATGTTCTTTATCTACGGCAACGCTTAAATTAGAGGGAATGTGGTTTTCTACGACGATTCCTTTTTCCTTGGCTCTCAGCAGATAAAATTGTATGCTTTCCTCTGCCACTTCTTGTACATTTACTCGCTCTGGTCTGGGCTGCAACCCAATAATTTGCATGTATGACCACTTCATCAACTCATCAATCGTCGCCCTGAGATGACTCGCATTTTCCTTAATTTGCTTGGAGAAGGACAAAAATTCCTTTTTACTAATCTGCTCAGAAAGCAGATAATCCAGTGAGCTTTCCAGACTAGCGATAGGACTTTTCAAATCGTGGCTGATCGTAGAAAAAAGCTGATCCTTTAATCTGTTGAGTTGATCTAAATCTTCGCGTTGCTGAGTAATCTCCTTATTTTTCTGTTCTAAGTCGCCTGCTAATTTATTTTTTCGGCGGTATAAATTAATGAGAATGAAAGATAAGATACTACCTAGGACTAAGAGAAAGGTCAAGTACTGGATTCGAGTATTTTTTTCTCGCTCACTTTGCTCCAAACGCAGAATTTCCTGTTCTTTGGTCTTAATGTTAAATTCAGATAACTTTTCTTCCGTTCTTTGTGCTTGTACTTTGTCACTGACCAAAGCATCAATGACGCTCGCTTCCTTGATATATTTGTAAGCTTTTTCGTAATTATTTTGAGCAGCAAATATATCTGCCAAGATATTCAGCGATTCGTATTTATCATTGGATAGTGCATCCGTCTCCGTTTTTTCGAGCGCAGTGAGTGCATATTTTTCTGCTTCCTCAAACTCATTGAGCGCGAGATAGACTTTAGCGAGCGTTCGTTCTGCTCTGGATTGTTGGAAATTGATGTCATAAGTCTGTACATCCTCATAAGCTTTTTGAGCATATATTAGTGCCTCTTCTGCTTGAGCTTGCTGCAGCTTGATTTCTGCGTAGCGAATTTCTGTTTCAAAGAGAGATTGATGATCCCCTAAAGCCTGATGAATTGGAAGAACTTCCTGAATATATTGTTCTGCTAACGCTTCTTTTCCTAGATGCATGGCGGTAAGAGCCAGTTCATCCAAGTAAATAGAAATAATGCTTTGTTCGTTATATTTCCTGCCAATTGCTATCGCCGCTTCGTAATATTGTTCTGCCTTCAAAAAATCGCCTTGCTCAAAATAGGCACTTCCCGTATTGCCTGTCAGTAGTGCTTTGAGCCGATTGGCTTCTATCTGGTGTTCATTCAATAGAATCAATCCACTTAAGAAGTACTCGATCGCTCTATTGAATTTCATGTCTTCAAATTGCAGCAAACCTAGATTGTTGTTACAAGATGCTTGACAGTAATAGTCTTCAGCTTTCTCGGCATATGCCAAACCAGTCTGGTGAAA
>JBCDKV010000242.1:0-7119 GCA_038746215.1 Bacteroidota bacterium
CTTTGAAAATAATTGCTGCCACCCAATCCGCGAAGCGGTTCTCTCGCTTAAATATTCACTGAATATTTACCTAAAGGATCGCTCGTTCATCTCGATAAAGTCGCTATTATTTTCTTCGTCAGAACCGTAAACTATTGATTTACAGTTCAATCCTGTTCAAAACGAGCTCTTAGCAGAAACAAGCCTATGAAGCGTATTCATTCAAACAACAAATCTACAGTCGTACTAATCTTTTGCCTATTGGTTTGTCTATTCGCACAGGCACAAGATAGCTTGCAACAGATAAAAAATATGCCACTCGCTGCTACCTTCATACAAATCGACCAACTGCAACAACTATACGTACTGAAAACCGATCTAAGCCTCATTAAATTTGATGCGAAAGGAGAACAAATCTTTGAATATTCTAATAGTTTGTTGGGAACTCCTTCCTTTGTCGATGTCACCGATCCTTTAAATATCGCGCTTTACTACGAAGATTTTCAAACCATCGTTTTGCTCGACCGAAACCTGACGGAACTGCAAAGTATTTCCTTATTTGAACTAGGGTTTTCACAAGTCAGCAGCATTGCTATTTCCAACGCACAACACATTTGGCTGTATGATGAAACCGATTTCAAATTCAAGAAAATTGACCGACAAGGCGCAGCCATCTTTGAGAGTGGGGACATTAGCTTGGGTATTGGTAATAGTATTCGTCCTGCTACTTTGATGGAACGCGACAATAAATTATTTGCCAATGATCCCGCACAAGGCATTTTTGCATTCGATCTTTTTGGACAATATTTGTATACGATTCCGATCAAAGCCCTAACACATTTTCAGTATTTTGCCCAACACCTCATCTACTACCAAGATCATCAACTGAAAAAGTGGGGCTTATCCTCCAAACTGGAACAGACCATCATAGACTTATCCAAACACAAAGCTGTTCAGCAAGTCATTTTCGACCAAAAAGGACAATTTTATCTTAGGAAAGCAGCGCAAGTTGAGGTGTGGCGGTGATTTTATACAGCTTGATACTTTTTCGTCTAAGCTGTCGAAAATATTTATCTGTTTACCATACACCACTGGATATTGGGATAGAACAAACCACTAAGGCACTAAGAAGAGTAGGCTAGCAGTCAGACAAGCAAACCGAGGAAACACTACGTATCAAGGCAATCGCAAGAAAATTTTTTCTGTTTATGATGGTGATATGTTTATTTTTTTAACTGATAATCATTGACCAAAAAAGCAAAATCAAGGGAATCTGTGTAATAAACAGATCAACAATTCAACGAATAAACAAAGTCTAGCTTTTAACGATTGCCATACACTACGTATGCTATGGCTAGGAATTTTCACTCATATTTTTCGCAGCCCTTTTTCTTTTTCTTCTACATCCACAAAGTAAGAAGCGTGGTATAGAAAACGTCCCTCTTTTAGTTGCTGTGCTGCTTTTATCATCGTGCGCGCCAATAAACTAGCTTCCGTGGGACGAAATTTGCTAATCATTCCTCCTGTTACTTGATCTAGTCCTTTACCAATGCGATCTGCTATTTTCTCTCCCCAACGCGACTGGTTGGACGTATCTACTACATTAGTCGGTCTGAAAGTATGAACTGCCCAAAATGGTAAGGCATTTAGCGACTCTTCTAGGTGCGCTCGGATTCTACTGTTGAAATTCATGGAAGTTTTGCTGGTATTGGAGGCAGAAAGAAAGCACAGTTGGCTTACATTATTCATCGCCGCTGCTTTCGCAATCTGAAAGCTGTATAAATCTTTGATTTTGATGTCGCTCACATATTTTTTTGCCTGCGCAATCTCGTACAGACAGAACAAATCGTTGCCTATCATTTGTGTTTCCAAAGTGGATAAATCAAAATCAAAGTAGCTTAGTTTTGGATGCGATATATTTAATTTCTGATCACCAAATACCAGCACTTGCTCATAGCCCGAGTGTTGCAGTAGTTGAGTTACTAGGCTGTCTGCCAGCACATGAGAGGAATTAAATACTAAAGCAATTTTGTCGTCTCTGCTTATTTCCATTGATGTTGTTGTAAATAAGGAAAATCAAAGTCGCTAATCAATCTTTTTCAGCGCATTGTTGATAATCTGACTAATTTCATCTGCTCTATCTACAATCATAAAATGCGCGCCCTGTTCGATCATTACTTGATCGCCATTCTCACTGGGTGGAATTAGTCTATCGTTAGTTCCTGCAATTTTCAAGATAGGTGTTTTCAGTCTTTCTTTATTTTTCCAAGTCAATAATTGATTTACTGCCCACTTAGCAAACTTTAGATCAGTATCATTCAAAATTTGCTCCAATAAGTCTTTATTTTTTGCTCCAAAAACCCAAGTCGCTAATGCACGTGGAGGGTCAAACAATGCGCTAGGCATAAATTTCAGTAAATTCGTTTGTCCAATGATCCGATAAAGTATTCTAAGTTCTGAGTAAACTTCTGCTGATGAAATCAAGATACTAATAGCTGGATGTAATTTTTTACTGATCTCGACCGTCACTAGTCCACCGAAGCTTACACCTAGAATTCCAAACTTTTCGTTTGTATCTATCGTTTGAGAAAGCCTAGTTGCATAGTCCGCTAGCATCTCTCCTTCTATTGGATCAATCCACTCGATAGGAACAAACTCATAATCAAGTTTCAGGTAATCAAAAACCCTTCGATCTGCTCCTAATCCGCTGATGCCGTATAACTTCATGTACTGTTTTGGTGTAGGTATTCAATCAAGTATATGATGACGAGCAAAGTCAAGTTTTCCTACCATATCAATATACTAAATGGTGGGAAAGTTTGAGTTTATCCATTATTGTAATCCACATTTCTAGGGCTGCTAGGTATTTACATTTAGGACTGTACAGAGTCCTCATTTTCTTAACATTTTCCTTGAATAGAGTCCGAGTCAATGCAAGAAAATCACGCAACAAGTATGCTCAATAAGTTCCTTCGGACGGAAACACAAGATTTCACTATCTTTTAAAGAAAAATAGTGAAATCTTGTGTTTCCGTCCATAAAAAACCTTCAGGCATACTTGTTGCGCGATCTCAAGAGATTAATCAGTACTTATTTCGGACATCGCTAAAAAGCCTATCACTTAATTGTTAGAGTCTCCATTTCATTAATTCTGCAGCAATTTTTCGATCATTACTCAAACGCGGAACTTTATTTTGTCCCCCTAACTTACCCTGCGTTTTCATGTAATCGCGAAAAGCAGTTGCCTGCAAAGGGCGGATTTTTAGGGGTCGCAAAATATTACCGTCGATGAGATCGCGATAATAGATATTTTGAGCAATCATATTTTGATCCAATGCTGCTGCAAAAGTATCCAAATCCTTGGGTAATTGCTCAAAAGCAACAAACCATTCGTGATAAGGCAATCCACCTTCTTTGGGTTCGATGTTCGGGGCGACGGTGAACTCTGTGATGCGATGCCCAAAAGTACGAGCGGTTTGTAGCATGGCTTCTTCGACTTCTTTGCCGATGACGTGTTCCCCAAAAGCAGAAATGAAGTGTTTGATTCGACCCGAAACAATGATGCGATAGGGATTCAAAGAAACGAACTGAACGGTATCACCGATGTTGTAGCCCCAAAGCCCAGCGTTGCTGTTGATAATGAGCGCGTAGTTGACCCCTAATGCTACCTCGGCTAAGGAAAGTCGCGTTGGCTTTTCGTTGAAAATTTCATCGGCAGGAATAAACTCGAAGAAAATACCAGAATTGACATTCAACAGCAAGCCTTTTTCCTCTTGCTGATCCTGAAAAGCGATGAAGCCTTCGGAAGCAGGATAGGTTTCAACACTATCAATACGTTCGCCCACCAATTTTTCAAGTCCTGCCCGATAAGGTTCAAAATTGACACCGCCGTACACAAAGACCGAGAAATTGGGAAAAACTTCCTTTACACAAGATTTTCCTGTCCGTTCCAATAGACGTTCATAATACATTTGTACCCAAGGCGGAATACCAGAAATTAAGCGTAAATCCTGCCCAATGGTCTCTTCCACTACTCGATCCACTTTTTCTTCCCAAGCTGCAATGCAATTCGTCTCCCAACTAGGCAACTGACTCACCTTCAACCAATTCGGCACCATATGGTTGGAGATACCCGAAAGTCGACCCGTCAGAATACCATTCGTCAATTCCAATTCGGGACTACCCGACAAAAAAATCATTTTTCCATCTAGGAAAGCTCGATTGCCCGTTTGCACACTGTAATTGAAGAGTGCGTTGCGTGCCGTGTTGAAGTGATTGGGAATACTTTGCTTGGTGATAGGGATATATTTTACCCCAGAAGTCGTGCCAGAAGTCTTGGCAAAATATTTGGGTTTTCCTTTCCATAGCACATCTAATTCCCCTGCTTTTATACGTTCGACATAAGGGCGCAAACCTTCATAATCTTGAATGGGAACATGCTGCTTGAAATCTTCGTAGGAATGTATCTGATCGAATTGGTGGGCTTTTCCAAAAGCGGTATTTTTACCTACTGCTATTAAATCCAGCATAATCTGCTGCTGGAGTTGCACGGCATTTTTAGACCACTTTTGGATATTGTTGGCAACGAGCTTGGCGAAAGGTGAGATGAGAAAGGACTTAAAACCCATTGGAAAGCGTTTAATTTTTTGGTGTATTCAAGGCATATTGGTGTAATGATTGCCATGGGAGGATAAGTAGTCGTACATAATTAATCGATCTTATTAGTGGACATTGAGATTAAAGAAGTCAGATCGCTTTGCTGTCAGAAAAGCTCAGCCCAGTCTACTATTCTAAGGTTGTGAACGCCTACTGATCGGTAAGCCCCAAGGATTGCCGAGCAGCTAGCAACAGTAGGCTCGGCAATCCTGAGGGCTTACCGATCCAGTCAGTTCAAATTTCAATCTCAGAAGAATAGCCTCATCCCGATGTAAAGTATTGATTATCAATGCATTTATTTCACTTCTGACAGTCCTGAGAGGACAATCTAATCTCTAGCTTCTTAAAATGTCCACTGGTGAGACTACTCAAACCTGTCCGATTACTTACACTGGAGTTTGTTTGGAATTTTTACAAACTGATAATCAGCAGTTTGCGGTTCTGACAAGGTGAAAAATTAGTTGCATATCTAGATACGGAATTCATTTTTCATGCAGTCAGGTTCGTAAAATGTTGGTTATCAGGCAGTAAAAATCCAAACAAGCTCTTACTCCTCTACCTTATCCTTTTTCTTATTTCGCCACCAAACAAAAGCAATCGTCCCCACCACTAAGTAAGGCGTTGCTAACATGTACAAGATGCCACCGTTTAAGCCCTTACCAGCCGTACCACCGTCTTTCAAATTAGACTCGGCAGCCATACGACACATCGGACATTGGGCTTCCATTACCTCTGTACTCAATAGAAAAGCGATAGCCACTAAAGCTATCATACTTATGACTTTAAATATTTTTTTATTTTGCATGTTTAGTTTGTTTAAAATTTTGGAAATCTACGTCTTTGTTTTTTGGATTTTACCCGTAGACAGACTGCTTGAAAAGCATGAAATCAAACATCGAGTACTTTAAGAATCACCCAAATGATTAGCTCAAAATCATACGTATCATTAGCGACAATTCAACAATTCTTCACTTCCACCATTCAGCACTCAGGTAGCTAACTAATAATAATAAGGTACTAACATCCAATACAGGATCGGTCCTGTTACCGCTACGTACAGCCAAAATGGATAAACCCAGCGCGCCATTTTTCGGTGTTTCTTGAATTGGTTGGTGCTGGCTCTTATAAAAGTAAACAATATAAATGGAAAAATGACTGCTGCTAAGATGATATGAGATAACAAAAGTACCAAATAAACCGTCCGCATACTACCTGCGGTTGCTTTTTCTGATGCGCTCAGTACGCCATCGCCATCCAAATCTCCAAAAATAGTAGGATCATTGGTAATGTGATAAGCAACGTAAGACAGTAAGAACACGGCTGACAATCCCATAGCAAGTGTCATCGTGTTTTGGTGCGCTTTGAATTTCCGTTGCTTGATAAAAACCAATCCAGCGATCAAAGCCACTGCCGTCAACGCATTGATGATAGAATAGAAAGGAACTAAAAAGTGCAAGTCCCAGCCCTGCGGCAATTCTATGCTTTTCTCTTGCATAAAACCAACCAATGCCAATACAATAACAGTAACGACCCAGGCTGCTAAATTGAGCTTTTTGGATAGTGGCTTGTTGGGAACTTGTTGTAGAAAAACCGTATTGCTCATATATTTTACTGATTTTTGATTGATTGAATACGTGCTGTGAAGATTTTTTAATTCTCCAACAACTGTTGGAGATTTCATTTGCCTTACGGCTCACTTATTATTTTTCTTCCTCTCGCTTATATACCAAATCGCCCTTCCGCAAAAGAGGCATCACAAACATCGCCATGTGTTTAGCCATATCCGCAATTTCCGTTTCGCTGGTCGCATCGTAATAGTTGCGGACAACGCCAAAAGTGTCGATAAGGGCGAGGTGATTACTACTATGATCTTTGAAAATATCATCAAAGTCGGGTGTCCCTTGTAGGAAGTGCCACTTACTGACCGTATCTGTTCTAATTTCCTCTAAATAATCTACAATGGCTGTGCTATCGTAAACTGTCACATGCGTCAACAAGCTCATTTTCAGCGAACTTCCGAACTCTTCAAACAAACCCTCGGAAGCTTGAATGACAGGATCGTCTTTTGAGAATTTATCGACTTTGCCCAAGACCGCGAAAGCACCTTTTAGGGAATTTTTACTAACATTCTTTCCATCCTGTGCGGACAATCTAAAATCAGGTAGTGCGACTTCATATTTGCTGAGCTGATCTAGCGCCTCTTTTCTTTCGTTGTAGCCCTTTCTCAGATACACCCAAGACCCTAAGGGTAGTATAACTAGCATGAGTCCTAGCGCAATAAATTGTATGATCTTTCTTATGTTCATTCGTATGGTTTATATTTAGCTAGATGAGGTTATTGATATCTATGCGAATAACGGGTAAAATACTCCATTTTGTGGCAGTGATAGTTTTACTAGATTTTTAAGACTTAGTAAAGTGTTTGAGATCGCGCAACAAGTATGCCCAAAGGTTTTTATGGACGGAAACACAAATTTCAACTTA
>JBCDKV010000243.1:0-7094 GCA_038746215.1 Bacteroidota bacterium
AAATTTGTGTTTCCGCCCATAAAAAACCTCTAAGCATACTTGTTGCGCCATTCAAAACATCACTGACGCAACAAAATATTCGCCAATTCTACGATCTGTGCGGTCATCATTCCCAAATGATTTCGATGTTTCACTACGATATAAAAATCATCGGCGGCTACGCCACGGAGTGAAACAGGGCTAGCCCCATCCGTATCCACAATATCACCATCGCTTTGTAACAGAGCAGCGCGAGCAGAAATGAGCGCACTGCGATTTGTTTTATCTCGCAATTCCAGTAGCACCCAGTCTACAATAGCATCATTCCCAGTGGTGTCGAGGATATTCGGATCACTGATAATCTCGCCTTCTGCTGGCGCGAATGGATGCTCGTAAGGCGATTGTAGCGGAAGCTGCTGCTGTTGTCGAAAACTATCCTGCATCAGCATACTCGTAGAATCGTAGATACCTTCCAACGCAATTTTGGCTTGCAACAGCACAAAATGATCTTCAGCAGCAGCATCGTAGATATAAATGTTATCCACACCCACGCCTTCTTGATGGGTGAAAGAATCACTATTTAGCAAGATGCGAAAGCGGACGCTACTACCTGTACTTGTCACATCGTAACGGGCTTGCTGCCAATGACTAGTCGTGCCATCCCAAACATTTGCACCACTCAAATTATTATACCAATGATATCCACCACCATTGACGCCAAGCGTTGTCCAGTTGAGTCCATCTTCACTGTATTGAACTTGCACATAATCATAGACATTGCTGGTATCTTCTTCCACATCTAGCCAAAGGGCAAAGGAAAAAACAGGACTACTCAAATTGGATAAATCAAAACAGGGCGAGTATAAATACGCTAAACTCGCATCGCTATAATTGCCGTCCAGATCAGTTACCCAAGCTTTGTCGCCATCAGCGGCTTCACGAATCAGCGTATTGTTAGGGACGCCCCATTCCCATTCGTTGTTTTTGCCCAGCGAAAACCAATTGCCCGCATCTTCTTCAAAATCTTCTTGATAAGGATAAGTATTAATTGAGCTGCCAAAAGTGACGACGCATCTGCCAACTGCAAATCCACTTTCCACACCGTTCGCTGTGATGGCTTTAGCCGAAAAACAATGTTCTTGTCCTACCGCCAAGCCCGTCACTATGTATTCGAGATCGCTAGTCGTATGAATAAGTGTCCAGTCATCATTCGTATATTGGTACAGTTCATAACTATTGGCATCGGTCACTGCCGGCCAAGTGAGCGATACCGTTCCATCGCAGTTGGGGGTGGCAGTCAAAGGCGGTCGGCGCATACTGGTGAACACACCACTAGTATCAGCAAATGTCCCCGATAGATTGGTAATACGAATTTGAACTTGGTTAGAACTGGTATCGGACATCGTAAAATTATATTGCGTTCGGTCAGCAGCAAAAGGTGCTTCGATAGGAGTCCAAGTCGAGCCAGCATTGAGGGTATAAAACAATTGTAAGCTATCGCCAGCAAAGCCAATCGTATCATCCCAAGTGATGAGCAAATTTGCATTTGGAATAGCAATCTCTCCGCCTAACGGATGCGTCAAATCTAGACTTTGCTCCAATATTTCGTACACCACGTGGAAGGGCTGCGCATCCATTGGAATATTTGTCCCTTGCACTTTTATGGTATAAGTACCTGACGTAGGTGTTTCGATAGTTATTTGCTCAATATTATTGATGCTGTCACGCTGACTAGAACTAGCTCGAAAAGCAGGATTCGCTACTAGATTGGCGGTAGTATCCAGTAGCCAAGGGTAGTGCACACTAGCATCAGGCGCTTCTACGACCACATCCAAATTATTGACCAATTGCTGTGTCGATAGGGGAGAAGCAGCAGGATCTGTCCACGCCAACATCACTTTGAGCCTTTTTGCGCTGGCAGGTACTTGAATCGTAAAGTTTTTTTCCGCTGCTTGCACCAAGCTATCCGAAAAATAGTTGCCATGCTCAATGATTTTAGCTGCTTTTTTGCCATTCAAACGCCCAAATCCATAAATGTAATCAGGCCCTTCATTGCCTAAATCATCGGCACTATTGCAAAGTATCGCTTTGAGCAATGCAGCATCGGGCAAGCTATTGTTGTGCTGTGCTTGGTAGTATTGGGTCAATAGCGCAGCCGTGCCAGCGACCGTGGGAGCAGCAAAGCTCGTTCCTGAGCCTGTAGTGTAGCCATTGGTAGTTGATGTTCCACGCACATTTACGCCGACTGCAACGATTTCGGGCTTCAAACGTCCATCGCGTACAGGACCACGACTGGAAGCACTCCAAATCATGTCATTATCCATGCTTGCACCGACGGTCAGGACATTCTTAGCAGTTTGGATACCATTCAAAACGGTTCGATAGGAACTGGGGTAAGGACTACAACTTGCACCACCGCTATTGCCCGCTGCGATCAGGTGCAACACTTTAGGCGCATCCACTGCTTTTTGGTCGATCGCTTCCGAAAAAAGGTCATAAATACCAGCATTATCACAAAAATCACCTTCCCAGCCGTTGGCGTAGGAGTGATTGGCTAGTGACATGTCGTAGCGGTCAAAATAAGCTGAGGTGCTGTCAATGATCGTGCCAAAATAGGCGGCTATGATATTGGATTTGGTCGCCAAGCCTGTTTTCCGATAGTTCATCGTGCCGTCGCCCGCAATGATGCCAGATACGAGCGATGCGTGTTGGCTATCGTCAATATCGGTTCGATTGAGGTGGCGTGCATTCAGATCAAAATGCGTATTAATCGTGCCGCCATCTCCGATACCAACCACTACGCCCTCGCCCTTGAGTTGCAAACCACTATGATGCTGCAAATAATTAACGCCGTGAACTGCTGCGTTTTCGTTGACTAATAGTTGAGGAGAAGTTGCTACTTGCAAATAAGCTACGAATGGTAGTGCTGCTAGTTGTTCTAGCTGATTCGAGTGGGCTTGTAAATAAATGACATCCTCCTTCGATAGATAAGGATGCGTCACGATCTTGCCAAAGACTGCCAAGTTTTGGCTTATCTCTTCATCAGCGGCTTCGTGTAGCTTCACTAATACATTGACACTTGCTGTTTGCTGACGGAGATTAGCTGCTATTTTATGCCTTTCGTTTATTTGTCCGATGTTTTGGATGCCTAATTCTGCTAGATTTGTAGCACTAAGATGTTGTGATATTTTAGCTATATAGGTTTGTGGCGCGAGCTGGCGCAGTATAGTCAGTCCTTGTGCTTGCATATTTGCCGATGTATAGCTAGTGTCTTTTTGCTCAAAACGGATGACCAAATAGGCATAATCTCCGGATGCTTGCTTTGCTAGCAAGTCTTTCAGCTTTTCATCCTCTAGCTTTTCCAGTTCAATCTGATTTTGATTCAGTTGTATAGCCATTTTTTGGCTAATTCCTGTTGCATTTAGGCTAGTGAGTAGCAGTAGTAGTATCCATTCTTTCATAGCGTTTCTTTTTTCTCATAAATGCGAATAACGACTGTGCAGATTTCATTTTTTTTGAGATTTGACTCCAATATAGTTCAGGTCAATGTCCGCAAATTGAGCAACAAGTATGCTCAGTAATTCTCTTCGGACGGAAACACAAATCCCAACTTATTTTTTAGAGAAAAAATAAGTTGGGATTTGTGTTTCCGTCCATAAAAAACCTTTAGGCATACTTGTTGCGCGATCTCAAACACTTTACTAAGTCTCAAAAGTGTAGCAAAGATGTCCCTACCATAAAATGGAGTATTTTACTCGTTATTTGCATCATAAACAAAAAAACGCCCAAGATTACTACATCTTGGACGTTTTTTTGAATCCATAGCCTTAAATCCTGAGCTAGGATAAGTTTTGTTACCTAAAACTGATAGACAGTTTTTCCCGTCAACTACTCAATTCGCAATTCTTGGATTTTGAAATGATTGTTTTCTACACTAATGAACATGTAGACACGGAAATCATCATCCGAAGTTTGCAAATTGCCAATGCAATATTTAGAAGCATTGCCCTTGGAACTGCCTTCGTGTACTTGGCTGAAGCTTTTCGGACGGTGCTGACTAAAAAACTGATCTAATTTGCTGATGGCCTGAGCCTTATTATACATCTTTTCCTCTTTCATTAGCGCAATTTCCACATTGTCGTCAAAGTACTGACCAATGGTCGAAGCACTGCCGCTGCTCATCGCACGTGAAATGTCAGAAAGGCTATCTGCAGAGTTGAATGCCAGTAATGGCAAAAGAGCGGTTAAAAAGATAAAACGCATCATGGGTAAAAATTTTAAAAATGTTCACGGATTTAAATTAGTTGTGTAGGAGTAAATTCCTTGAGATCGCGCAACAAGTATGCCCAAAAGTTTTTTGGGACGGAAACACAAATTTCCACTGATTTTTACTCAAAAAATCAGTGGAAATTTGTGTTTCCGTCCGAAGCGACCTACTAAGCATACTTGTTGCACGATTTCTTTGCATTGACTCAGACCATATTCTGTTGAGAAAAACAGAACTTCGTACACACCTAAATTTCAATGAAGAATGTATGAAAATTGAGTGATCAGTAAAATAAAAAACTAACTAAAAACTAATACTCAAAAACTGAAAATTCAAGCTTATTTTTCACCATTCCTTGTAGTAACCGGACATCCGTAACAATTGATGTTACTAAACGTCCTGTATACTTTTTTATTTCTTTGATGTAAATGCTACATCCTGTCCCATAGTGTGTTTTGTAGAAAAGCGATTGGTTTTGTTGCTATACTTACAAGTTGTCTGTACTAAAACTTACCTTTGTAACGCTCCTTTTTCCATAAGTTACAGAATTTTAACACCTTTTTTTGAAATTTAACGAAACATTAGACAATATGAACAACGAAACAACAGCCGAAGAAACGCCACCCAGTCCTAAAGTAGACCGAGCTATTCTAGTGATATTAGATGGTTGGGGACTGGGGGAGAATCCAGCAGCAGATGCTTTGCAACAAGCTGATACGCCCTATTTTGATGCGTTGAGAAAGACCTATCCTAATGCTACTTTGGTCACTTTCGGAGAAGCGGTGGGTTTACCAGAAGGGCAAATGGGCAATTCCGAAGTGGGACACCTCAATATCGGTGCGGGAAGGGTGGTCTATCAAGAATTTGCACGTATCAATAAAGCAATTCGGGAGAAAACACTACACGAAAATGAGGTGTTGCTGAATGCACTTCAGCAGGCGAAAGCGCAGGATAAAGCAGTTCATTTGATGGGCTTGGTATCGGATGGCGGTGTACACTCGCACCTCAATCATTTAAAGGCTTTGTGTGATATTACGCAAGCGCAGGCTTTGGAAAAAGTCTACCTCCACGCTTTCATGGATGGAAGAGACACTGCTCCCAAAGGTGGTGTAAACTATTTGGAAGATGTTTTGCAATATACTGAAAATCAGTCGGTAAAGCTAGCTTCTGTCATCGGTCGCTATTACGCCATGGATAGAGACAAACGTTGGGAAAGGGTAAAATTGGCGTATGATTTACTGGTGAAAAGCGAAGGCGAGAAAAGTCGAGATGTGCTGGCTACGATCAAAGCACGCTACGAATCGGGCGAAACGGACGAATTTTTGAAGCCTATTGTGTGTACAGATGAAGACGATCAGCCAATCGCAAAGATTAAAGATGGCGATGTGTTAATTTGCTTCAATTTCAGAACGGATCGACCCAGAGAAATATCGGAAGTTTTGACGCAAAAAGATTTTCCAGATTTGGACATGCAAAAACTGGATTTGCACTACGTGACGATGACACGATACGATGAAAGCTTCGAAAACGTGCAGGTACTTTTCACCAAAAATGATCTTACACATACCCTAGGTGAAGTGCTGTCAAAAGCTGGGAAAACACAAGTACGCATTGCAGAAACCGAAAAATATCCACACGTCACTTTCTTTTTCAGCGGCGGACGAGAAGCAGCATTTGAAGGCGAAACGCGCATCATTATCCCTTCTCCTAAAGTGGCAACCTATGATTTACAACCAGAAATGAGCGCACAAGCTGTGACGGATGCAATCATTGAAAAAATAGAAGCGGAAGTACCAGATTTTATTTGTCTGAATTACGCCAACACAGATATGGTCGGGCATACAGGTGATTTTGATGCTGCCATGAAAGCCGCAAGCACCGTGGATGCTTGTCTCAGCGAGCTGATGGGCGTATGTTTGAAGCACGATTACGGAGCAATTATCATCGCCGATCACGGCAATTCCGACTATATGATTAATGAAGATGGTACGCCACACACTGCCCACACCACTAATTTAGTGCCTTGCATTTACGTAGCGAAAGCAGTCGAAGGTATACAGCTCAACGATGGAAAATTAGGAGACATTGCGCCAACAATTTTATCGCTATTGGGTATGGAGATTCCGTCGGAAATGGATGGTGAAGTGCTGCTGTCGTAAACGATCCCTCCAGCAAAATCAATCTTTGCATGCAACATTTTGAAGAACGACTAAAAGGCGGACATTCTAATTCACTCAGTAATACCGTCGAAATTGTATCAGCAGTTTTGGCTGAGCCATCGTACTTTGATGAATTATTTGGCTGCTATTTTAGCGACGATGCAGTAGTTTGTTTGCGGGTTTCTAATGCTATGAAACGAATTGGAAAAGCAAATAAAAAGCTACTGATTCCTTATTTGGATCGCTTTTTGAACGAAATTGCCACTATCGACCAAGCTTCTACGCAATGGACATTGGCGCAACTTTTCTTGCTTTTAGAGAGAGACATGAGTGCAAGCCAACTCGCACAAGCAAGTGCCATTGTACAGCATAATCTAAGTCAGTCACAAGATTGGATTGTCCTCAATACAAGTATGGAAACCTTGACAAAATGGGTAAAACAAGACAAGGATTTAAAAGCTTGGTTGCTGCCGCATTTGGAACGCTTGACAAAGGATACGAGAAAGTCGGTGCAAAATAGAGCGAGTAAAAGTTTGAAAGCTTTGAAGAAATGATGCAACCGCACTAGTGTTTATTTGTTTTTTGGGAATCAAGGCGGTATGAAGTATTCGGTACAAGGTACTTGTACATGCCTATTTCAAAATGAATATGGACGGAAACACAAGCATCAAAAATCTTACAGTGAATTA
>JBCDKV010000244.1:0-7084 GCA_038746215.1 Bacteroidota bacterium
AAAACGGAATTAAAAACGAAGTTTTTCATTCCGTTTTAAAAAGGCCATTCGGACAGAAATGAGTTTGTTCCTAATGATTTTTTCCAAAAATCATTAGGAACAACCTCATTTCTGTCCGAAGGGCCTTTTGAAAACGGAATGTAAATTTATTTCTCAGCCATTACTTAGAAGCGTAAAGCTAGAATAAGATGAGATATTCAATCAATATAATTACAGTTTTTTTAGCATCAGTAGTGTTTTCTTGTACACCGACTGGTAACGATACGACAAATAGTGTCGCGAGCGATACACAAAATCAAGCTGTCAACAAAGGTACGAGTGACTCGGCAAATACAGGAACATCCGAAGAGATAGCTAAAAACTTTACGCCCGAAGCACTGGAAGAAGTTGTTGAACTACCTGAATCGCACGATTGTCAGATTGAGACAGAAGTTTACGAAGGCAATCAACAGTGGTTTAGAGGGCAAGGCGTTTTAGTCGCCATCACCGCCGATGAATCTACTTTCGATGAATCCTTAGGAGCAGGACACCGATTATTATTGGCTTACGATACCGAAGATTGTTCGGAAATCTTTCGCGAAGTGCTACCTATCAGTGTCAGTGCTGATTATCCCTATTATCTAACACCCATTGACTCTATCAAAGGAGAACTGGTAGGGGTACTTGGTTCGGATCGTTTTTTCATTTATGATGTTGCCAACAACCGACTATCCAAGACACTCAACCCTAAATTCAGGAGCAATCGACAATATGAAGACGCTCAATCTGGCGCGATCATTGGTATGGAGACTTGGGGCAGATACGTGATTGGATACGTAGAAGATGGCGGAAGCTTCGTTTATAATATGACCATTCCTGAGACACCTAAGCAGGAGACCGCTTTTGCAGAGTACAAGCAACAAGATGGTAGCTTTGCCGCTTTGTTTCTTTTGAAAGAAGAAGGCGACGAAGTGCAAGCAGTGCTACCCGAGTACGATTTGAATAAGCGCAGATTCAGTTTGAATCCTCTGCTAGAAGAAGCTGCGGAGATCAATCAGCAAATCAATAAAAATGCCCTCAATAATCGCTATATCATTCTTAGGATGCAGGACGGAGATCGAACGCCCATTGCCATTGATATGGAAACCAACAAACGAGTCGAACTGCCAGCAGACATCAAAACTAAACCGACGCAGGAGATATTGACGTGGGTGAAGGCAAATTCTTGATGATGAAGACAAAAATATGTGCTACTTGTAAAAAAGAGGACGATGTAATGTTCCGCGTGCAAATTCGCAAGGGAAAAGCTTGGATTTTTGTCTGCAAGGCATGTTGTGAAATACATCGCAAAAAACCAGAATATCGCTACGGTGGGACTTGGAAAGGTTATCGGCACTAGGCTATTAGGTGTGCTTTCAAATTTGGCGGTATCGAGCCTGTCAAATTTGATCAAGGTTTGCCCTCTAAATTTAGAGTTAAATGATGTGAACAAAGCTTATCTTTTGTAAAAAATGAAAACACTTTTTCACCCCGTTTACAGTATAAATATCCACGTTTTGTGATCGAAAGATGCTCAGTTGGCAATGAGGTTATCTGTGATAATTTTTGCTGAAAATCATCATAAATAACCTCATTTTTTCTGAACTATTTCCAACTTTTTAATCCCAACAATCGCTCACCTAAGTCTGTCAGTTCTGCTGTTTCATACTTGGTCTGCTCCCAATTTCTAGGATCGCCAGGAAAAGCGTAGCCTTCTGGTGCAATGCGATTGCGCCACGAATTAATGCGCCAGTTTTTCAAAGCTTCGTTATCCTCTTCGGCGGGCATCATCGAGATGTACTGTGCAATACGTACCTTATCTTTAGAATGGTTTGGACGAATACCGTGGGGTTCGGTGCTATTGAAGATCAGTAGATCACCCGCTTCGAGTGGTACTTTTACGATCTCATCTTCTAATCCGCTGACATCTGGTTGGAAGTGATTGCGGTCTTCGGGTTGTGTCAATTTCCAACTATCGTAGTTGCGGTACAGCCACGGAATACATTGAAATCCACCCATATTCTCATCGGTCTGATCTGCGAGGGCAAGTACACCCTGTACGTTTTGTGGGCGTGTTTCTGGATCGTAATCCCAATGGATGAAGCCTTTATATTCAAAGCCTGGGCGAATGGGAAAATTCAAATTAGCTCGGTCAATCGTCACCCAAAGCTTGTTTGTTCCCCAAATATCCACGAAAGCATCGTAGACTCGCTGCGTCTGTCGATTATTCCAAAGGTGCTGGTGATTATAAACTTCGACCATACCGGTGCCAGCAAGTTCTTTCATCTTCATTTCTGCACGTGGATCGGTGTACCAAGTGCTAGGATCATTTGCCTTTTTTTCTTCAAATTCCCAAAGAAAGTCAGCCGTGGCTTGCGCCTGTGCTCTGGGAACGGCCTGCTTAATGACAATATAGCCATTGTGTTGCCAAAAATCCCAGTCTGCTTCACTCAGTACACGTAGTGGAGTGCCATTGGAGCGGTCATTCAACTTTTTCTTACTGCTAGTCGCAGTAGATGGATTGCCAGGAATGTCTTTGTGGGCGTTATTGGGGATCATAGTCGTTGCCATCGTTGGTGTTGTATTTGTCATAATGTAATTAATTTAAACAATATATTATTTTACTCATTTATGATTTTCTCAATTTTTAAATTTTAAAAAGTGCAGATGAAAAGTACGGAAACACTAAACAGCACTACTTTGGGAAACGATAGTGGCGAGTAGCACTATATTTGTAGGGGATACCAAAAAAAGATAAGACGTATTGAACATCTTCCTTTAAGATGCGCTTGCTCTTTTGCAGAAGAAATTACTTGCCTTACGCTTCACAAAATTAGCGGTGATCGTTAGCGTATGCTCCCTCAATATTGACTATATTTTGTACAAAATTGATATAATGTTTGGATTAAAACTTTAAAATAGCCTATTTTAGTCAAATGAAAATACAGTTAGAGCATATTCATCCAGATGCAAATAGTTCTTTTCGCTTGCTACAAAATCCTAGATTGAATGATCTATTCTATTGGCATTTTCATCCAGAATACGAACTGGTATACATCGAAGGGGCAAATGCAACTCGGCACGTAGGGACTCACATCTCACGTTTTGAGCAGAGCGATTTGGTGTTCATTGGCTCGAATATCCCACACCTTAACTTTGATTATGGGGTGCAAACAGACTATCAGAAGGTTGTGCTACATATTCAGGCTACTTTCAAAGAAGATTTGTTGCATAGAATACCAGAATTACACGCCATTTTCAAGCTTTTTGAACAAGCAGCCTATGGCTTAGCTTTTAGTGGCGAAACCAAGAAAAGGGTAGGGGAGCGGCTACTGTTCTTTCACCAATTATCACCTTTCGAGCAGTTTTTAGAAGCCATGAATATCTTCCAAATTTTGGCGATGAGTCAGGAAGTAGAACTGCTGCACGAACAAGTCCACGTCAATAAATATAGCAGAAGGGCACAGGAACGGATTAAGTTGGTCTATCGCTTTGTCGAAGAAAACTACCAACGCCACATTGAAGTAAACGAAATTGCTAGCATTTGTAACCTTAGCAAAGCTGCTTTTTGTCGCTATTTCAAAAAAATGAGCACGCAGACTTTTGTCAGTTTTCTAAACCAATACCGAATCGGACAATCCAAAAAACTATTGCTGCAAGGTAAAAATGTTACAGAAGCGGCTTATGCCAGTGGCTTTGAAAGCTTATCCTACTTCAATCGACTATTCAAGAAGATTGTGGGAGAAAACCCCTCTAATTTCAGGCGGAATCATCGTTTGTAAGAGCTTGTTTGGAGCAGGATTGAGTTGTATATACTGCGTATGGGATAAAAAAGTGCATTTCCATCTTTGTTGATTTGTTGAACTGTTTATTCATTTAATACACTCAGGATCAAGGCATTGCAGTTCAACAAATAGGGTGTGCCTGCCAAATGATATAAGCATAATTTTATAGTCCCATCGGGACGAACTATGGGTAGAAAATAGCTTAAATGTGGTATTTTAAGTGCCGTAGGTACGAACTATGTGCTCTTCACAGTACGTCCCTACAGGACTTGCAAGCATTCTTATCTTTTTTTGCTACCTACAGTTCATCCCTACGGGATTTTTAGTTTCTATAATAAGACTTACATCATTTCACAGGTACACCCAACGAATAAACAATTTTAGACTACTGGACATTTTGGATTACAGAACAAGAGAAAAGCAGATTACATAGCTATAGTAGTCGCTTTTCTTAGTGTTTCTAAGTGTCCTTAGTGTTTCAATTTGTGTTTTGTCCAGTAGTGTAAAAAAATTTAAACAGCTAAACAGGTATATTGCTTTGCATAGATTTATCCCGTTTACAGTATACCTTGGTAACGTAACTTTTGACTGTCATTTGCAGCACTATTACACCGCCACTCGCAACCTATCTTTCAATGCCATCATGTCATCCCTAAAGCGCGCAGCGGAAATGAAATCCAATTCTTTTGCGGCTTTCTTCATCTTGCGTTCGGTTTCTTGAATGGCTTTCTCAATTTGGTCGCGTGTCATATAGCCCACCACAGGATCAGCAGCGAGGCTAGGCGCAGTTTCTTGTTCCACGTAGACATTCTTTCTGCCTCGAATATCCAGAATGGAGCTTTTGCTCATAATTTCTTCCCTCGATTTGCGGAGTGTTTTAGGCACAATGCCATTTTTCTCGTTGTAGGCCATTTGTATGGAACGACGACGATTGGTTTCGTCTATAGTCATTTGCATACTATCAGTGACTTTGTCTGCGTAGAAAATGACCAGCCCGTTAGAGTTTCTCGCAGCTCTACCAGCGGTTTGTGTCAAGGAACGGTCGTTGCGTAAAAAGCCTTCTTTATCCGCATCCAAAATCGCTACTAAGGAGACTTCGGGTAAATCCAAGCCTTCTCGCAAAAGATTCACACCGACTAGCACATCGAATTCACCTAGCCGCAAATCACGCAGAATTTCGACCCGCTCCATCGTATCCACTTCCGAATGAATATAGCGTACTTTGATATTGAGTTTCACCAGATACTTAGAGAGTTCTTCTGCCATGCGCTTGGTCAAAGTTGTGATCAGAATGCGTTCGTTGACTTTGATGCGCTCGTTGATTTCTTCCAATAAATCGTCAATCTGATTGACACTCGGTCGCACCTCTATCGGGGGATCGAGTAAGCCCGTCGGACGAATCAACTGCTCGACGATAATTCCATCAGTTTGCTCCAACTCATAGTCACCAGGGGTCGCACTGACATAAATAGCTTGATTGGTTAGGCTCTCAAACTCATTGAAATTGAGCGGGCGATTGTCCATCGCAGAAGGTAAACGAAAACCAAAACTCACCAAACTACGCTTTCTTGCTCGATCACCGCCCCACATTCCCCTGATTTGCGGAATAGTGACGTGGCTTTCATCGATCATCATAAGATAATCGTCTGGAAAATAATCTAGCAGACAAAACGGGCGTGTCCCAGGCTGGCGTCCATCAAAAAAGCGCGAGTAGTTTTCAACCCCGTTGCAATAGCCCAACTCCTTCATCATCTCCAAATCAAAAGTGGTTCGTTCTTTGATGCGTTGTGCTTCTAATAGCAAGCCTTCCTTTTCAAAATATTTCACCTGAAAATGCAGCTCATCTTGTATATCACTGATGATTTCTTTCATACGTTCTTTGGGCGCAACGTACAGATTCGCAGGAAAGATGGCAACGTGTTCCAATGCCTCTATGGTTTTTCCGCTTTCCGTTTCTAAGCGTTTAATTTCTTCGATTTCATCGCCAAAAAAAGTCACCCGATAACCAAAATCGACATAGGGCAAATTGATATCTACTGTATCGCCTCGCACTCGAAAAGTGGCGCGTTTGAAGTCAGTTTCCGTTCGCGAATAAAGACTTTCCACCAACTGATACAAAAAAGTATTGCGCGTAATGACTTGTCCTTTGTGGATACGGATAATACTGGTTTTGTAGTCTTCCGGATTTCCCATACCGTAGATGCAAGAGACCGAGGCGACAATAATCACATCCCTGCGTCCCGAAAGCAATGAAGAGGTCGCTCGCAGTCGAAGTTTATCCACTTCTTCGTTGATGGAAAGGTCTTTTTCGATGTAAGTATCGGACGCACTGATGTAGGCTTCTGGCTGATAATAGTCGTAGTAAGAGACGAAGTATTCTACCGCATTATCTGGGAAAAACTCCTTGAATTCACCGTACAACTGAGCTGTCAATGTTTTATTATGCGTCAAAATCAAGGTTGGGCGATTGGCTTTAGCAATGACATTTGCCATCGTGAAGGTCTTGCCCGAACCCGTCACGCCTAATAATACCTGTGCCATTTCGTCTCTTTTGACACCTGCAACTAGTTGTTTGATGGCTTGCGGCTGATCGCCCGTTGGTTGGAAAGGAGATTCCAGTTTGAAACCCATATTGTTGTGTTCTCAGTGACTTAGCGCGTGTTTGGAAGGCTACTCTTCTAAGATTGGAATTTGAATCCACCGGATCGGTAAGAGCTTGTTTGGAGCAGGATTGAACTGAAAATCAATAGTTTACGGTTCTGATGAAGAAAATAATAGCGACTTTATCGAGATGAACGAGCGATCCTTTAGGTAAATATTCAGTGAATATTTAAGCGAGAGAACCGCTTCGCGGATGGGTTAGCAGCAATTATTTTCAAAGTCAGGTTCGTGAAATATTGGTTTTCAGGAAGATAATGCTCCAAACATGCTCTAAGCCCTTAGGATTACCGAGCCTACTATAGCTGCCTAGCAATCTTTGGGGCTTACCGATCAGTAGGTGTTTACAACTTTAGAATAGTAGCCTTCCAAATATGCGCTTAATTTTCTTAAAATGGGAGATAAAAAAAGGGCAGCACTTCAAGAAATGCTGCCCTCTTTGGTTAAAAAAGCTCGTAATTAATTGATAATTAACTACTTATGTGGTGTGGGGCGGAATTGAACCGCCGACACATGGATTTTCAGTCCATTGCTCTACCAACTGAGCTACCGCACCAATTTACCATTTGCTTCCAAACGGGCTGCAAATTTATACGCTTTTTTCATTTCTTCAAATAATTGGG
>JBCDKV010000245.1:0-7070 GCA_038746215.1 Bacteroidota bacterium
CGGTGATGATGCCAGTATGGTCGGTGGTTTGAGTGTGGTCATGTTGGATAATACCAATGTAGATGATACCGCTCAGGACTTCGGTTACACACCAGTCGGTCAAGACCCAGGCGAAGGTTTGATTGGCGATCAAGTATGGTTTGATGAAGATCGAGACGGAACATTTGATCCAGAGGAAGAAGGTATCGAAGGCGTCATCGTCCAATTGGAAGACGGCAACGGCAATGTCATAGCGACCGCCGAAACGAATGAAAATGGGGAATACTTCTTCGGAGGTTTGCCCGTAGATGAGGACTACAAAGTGGTCATCGCATCTATCAATTTCTTCGCAACGGGCGTTTTGAGTGGACTAGAAAATACGTTTGACCCAGATGGTAATTTAGACAGTGAAGGTATCAATATCACATTGACCACCGCCGAACCGATCAACTTAGATCAGGACTTTGGCTACGTTGGAAATGATGCACTGACACTCGGTTCTATTGGTGATAAGGTCTTTGAAGATAGAGATGCCGATGGGATGAGAGATGCCGATGAGCTAGGCTTCGAGGGTGTGACACTAGAACTATATCGCGATATTAATGGCAACGGACGATTGGATTCAGGTGAACCATTGATCGGTCAAGCAACGACAGATATGAACGGTATGTATCTCTTCGATCAACTTCCACTAGGTGCTTACATCGTGGATGTGACGGATGAAGATGGCGTACTAGCAGGTTTCTTCAAATCGACCAGTCCGAATCAGAATCCAGCTACCAATGGAGGCAATGATCCAATGGACAACTCGAAAGAGGATGCCTTTGCAGTCACAATCGGGGGCGCAATTCCCAACAACCGCAATGTGGACTTTGGCTACTACAAAGACCCCGCTGCTTTGGGTAACTTCGTCTTCGACGATGCCGATGGTGATGGTATCCAAGACATTGGAGAGCAAGGTATTGAAGGCGTAGCGGTGACACTAGACATTACCTATCCAAATGGCGATATGGTGACCGTAGTGACAACAACGGATATGGATGGTTTCTATGAGTTCCCAAATCTATTGCTAGATGAAGATTACAATGGAGAGGGACCGAATGAACCAAGCTACATCATATCAGTAGATGCGAATAATCAGGATGGAATCGGCGAACCACTCGCAGGCTTCTTAGCAACCTTGACGGATCAAGGCACGAATGATTTGATTGATGCCGATGATGTAGAGGGTGTAGCTGCTTTCCCAATTCAAGGCAATGAAAATACCGCTCCTAATGCAGATGCTAGCCTAGAGGGTGTTGTGGCGAGTTACGATTTTGGCTTCACACAGCTAGACTTGGTCGGTATCGGAGGAACACTCTTCGATGATAGAGGACAAGGTGGCGGCGGTGCTAATGATGGCACGCAAAACGGAACAGAGCCTGGTTTGGCAGGTGTGACCGTGGTACTCTTGGATGAGAATGGCGATGAGGTAGATCGGACAACAACGGACGATGATGGTAACTATCTATTCACTGCTTTGATGCCAGGCGATTATCAACTGCTGATTCCGTCGAGCAACTTTGGAGATGCTAATAATCCATTGAATGAACTGCCTTTCTCTTCTGTCCCAACTAGTACGCTAGACGATGATATGGACAATGACGATAATGGTATACAAACGACTTCGCAGGGCGACGTAACTTCACCTCTGATTAATTTGAGCGTAGGCAATGAGCCGAGTGGTGCGCAGGAAGTGCTCTTCCCGAATCAAGATGGTAGCGATAATTCTACGCAAGATGTCAATACCAACACCACTCTGGACTTTGGTTTCCAAGATTTGGTGCTGCCCGTAGAATTGTTGCGCTTTAAAGCACAAGCCGATAAGGATCATATTGATCTGACTTGGGCAACGGCGAGTGAAATCAACAACAGCCACTTTGAGCTAGAGCGCAGTGAAGACGGCAAGACCTTCAAGCAGATCGCTAGAATCGAAGGCAATGGTACGACACTGGAGACGATGTACTACGATTATGAAGATGTAGCAGTCTTGGCGAATATTACTTATTACTACCGATTGAAACAAGTCGATTTCGATGGCGTATTTGAATATTCTGAAATCAGGACTGCTCAAATAGCAGGAGCAGCAGACGGTGCGATGAGTATCTATCCAAATCCTGTGGGTGTAACGAATAACTTAAATGTGCGTATCTTCTTGCAGGAATTATCGACCGAGTTCTACATCATGGATATCGAAGGTCGCATCATTAAGACCATTAAAGTGGAAGTAGCTGATATGGGTTGGAATGTAGTGGAAATCGTGCTAAACGATTTGGCTGCTGGTACTTACTTTATCGGTACAGATACGAACGAAGTACAGGAATTCATCAAAGCGGAATAGCAATACGATCACTGGGGAAATACGTTTAGTGTTTCTCCTGTGAGGAATGATAGATCAATAAAGTCGCAAATTTTGAGCCAGCTATTTTGGTCTTAGTTTTTGCTTTAATGAAGGAGAATTGTTGATACTTTGACTGAATTAAAGTGGAAATTAAGGATGAATGAGCAATCCCAAAGGGTGAAAGTTAAAACACTTTCAAGCGAATGAACCGCTAGCGGACGAGATGAAAGCCGTTCAAAATTGTAAATTTATTTGTGTATCATTCCTAGTCCCTTTTTAAAACCTGAAGATTAGCGTAGTCTTTTATTTTGGCCTTGGAGCAGATACGTTCTGCTTCGGGCTTTTTTTGTTTTTAGAAAAGTGCTCGAAGGAGTTCTTTTCTCCTAGTCCTATTTTTGCTATACTTCATCAGGTTGAGAAGTAGACAATTTAGAGGAGCGCATTTTGTTTCTAAACGATTCAACAGACGGCTTTTCGTGGTGAGTGTGTGTTGCAGCTTTGCTGTGAACCGAGTGGAGCGTGATCATTGAGACTTTGATCATCTTATCTACAACCTTAGAAGGGAAGCCCCAACTAAGTAAAAGCCATTGATTTACAATCTAATCTCGCCAAAAATATGTATCTTTATTGACATCAACACAATCAAATCATGCATATGATTATCTGGAGAACGTTTTTGCCTATTGCTTCGCTTTTTTTCTTGTTGTGCAGCAAATACTCCTTTGCACAGCAGTGTGGTACGAGATCAGATCATTTCATAAAATATCCAAAATCTCTGCTTTCAACTCAATAGAATATTGGCACTCGTTCTGTCATACGTATTCCTATCGTTTTCTACTTCGTAACACACAGACAAGAACCTGTAAATATTCGGCTCGATCACTTACAACAAGAGATTGACTACACAAACCAAGCTTTTCAAAAAGCAAATATCCAGTTTTATATGTGTCGTAATCCTATAGTTGTGAGGAAAGCATATCCAGAAGTGTATGACTACAGTGATGCCTATCAACTCCATAGGGAAGTAAATCCCTCTAGAACAGTCAATGTATACATTGTAGATAAATTACATCATTTCTCAGGATTTGCTACATTGCCAAATAAATCGCGTATTCAATACGTCTTTCTGGATAAAGGAAGTTTCTTTTCAGGGTCTTGGGAAAGAAAACTTTTGCTACATGAATTAGGGCATTATTTTGGATTGCAACATACATTTGAAACTAGATTCGGAAAAGAATTAGCTGACGGATCTAATTGTGAGACAGCAGGAGACTTGATTTGTGATACGCCAGCTGAACCTTATCGAAGCCAATATACTATTGATTTTAGGTGCAACTATGCTGATACAAAGAGAGATAGCATGGGGAATCTTTATCGACCTGATACGCGAAATTTTATGTCGTATGTAAATGCCAAATGTCAAGAATCCTTTACAGAACAGCAGTTGGCTGTTATTCGCTACTATGCGGAAGATTTTTATCGGTTCAATCATTCGACTTGCCAGTCATTTAGAACAGATTATTCTTACTGCGCTCCTAATCCAATTCAAGGAAATGAACTGAGGCTATTTCTCAAAAACGATAAGGTTGATACAAAACTAGAATTGTGTATTATTGATGTGCAAGGAAACAAGAGACAATGCTTCACAAGATACAAAGGGCAGCACGATTATAATATTAGCTTGTCTGTTGGTAACTTACCGAATGGTATTTATTTTTTGTCGGTGCAATACTTGAAAGAGAAAGGCGAAATTGATACTTTCAAATTTGTAAAGCTCTGATCTTTATAGATTTTGCTGGATACATCAAACAACTTAGAAGATCGGGGATTCATACAAGGCATACGCGTATGTTACAGCTCGGTTGTAAACCGAGCGGTTTCATCAATCTCATTATTGATTACTCTTCTAAATACCGCTTGTCCACTACCTCCACCATAAAACGAAATGCTAGCTACAACATTTTTTGTTGTATGCTGACCAAAATAAAAGGACTCCTGTCCGCCTTTCCTACTACATACAGCATAAGACAGATAGGAGTCCTAAACTTTTGTTTGTGTATAAGCCGAAGCTTGTGACGGGCAGGGGTGGATCGTGAGTGGTGCAGAACACTTAGCGTATCATGGGTAAAAGCCCGAAAATAAGCCTTTGAATGTAGAAGATAAAGCTGTGAAGGTCTAGAAATTATCAACTTAAACCATTTTTGAACAATTCGTGTTTTCAAGAAAAGCAGAAGTTAATGGCAAGAGATAGAGATCATTATATTGTGAGAAATGCGCTAGAAAAAGACAATTGGGCAATCACCCACGATCCCTTGAAAGTGCCAGCAGGAAAAAGGGATGTTGAAATTGATCTGGGAGCAGAATATCTGATTGGTGCAGAAAAAGCAGGCGAAAAAATAGCGGTTGAAATTAAGACTTTTTCGGGTGTCTCTCATTTGTATGACTTCTATCGGGCATTGGGGCAATTCAAGTTCTATCAACTTGCACTGAAAAAATCAGAACCAGATCGTTTACTTTTACTAGCAGTGTCTGATGAGGTTTACGAGTCTTTCTTTGAAGAAGTCTTTGTCCAAGAATTGCTGCAACTCGAAGATGTCAAGATTGTTATATATAATATTGCAACAGAAACAATTGTCAAATGGATAAAGTAGCACAACATAAGCAAATCATCAAGGAGATTTTGATAGAAGACAGTAAAGTCGAAACACTAGCAAACGCTAATATTCGTCGCCAGTTTATAGCAGACGATGAGCGTGGACATTATCTGATGTATCATATAGGTTGGCTGGATGATTACAAACGCCAATATGGTTGCTTTATGCACTTAGAGGTAGATGAAGAAGGAAAAGTCTGGATACAACACGATGGGACAGACAATCCAATTGCGTTCAGATTGATCGAAAAAGGAATAGACAAAGAAGATATCGTTTTTGGCTTTCACGCTCCCTACAAACGTGCCTATTCTGGTTTTGCAGCGGTGAATTATTAATTCCCTATCTCTAAATTAAATCAAACCCATCCAAAGTTTTGCCTCCGCTCTCACACTGCTTGTCCACTGCCTCCACCATAAAACGAAATACTAGCTACAACATTTTTTGTTGTATGCTGACCAAAGTAAAAGGACTCCTGTCCGTCGTTCCTACTATATACAGCATAAGACGACTAGCTGTTTTAGGTCTTTTTTTGACATTTTTACCTATAATTTTCTCCCAAGCATAATTTTACGATCAAAATAATAAATTGTTTACTCAAGTTGTGAGTAAGAGCAACTAATCTTCAATACTCGTTGTTCTTATAAAAAACAAGCTCATGAGTGATCTAAAACTTAAATATAATTTACTAGACAATTCTGCACAGCGAGAAGTCCTCAATTTTATAGATTTTCTATTGAGTAAAAAGAAAAAGCAATCTTCCACAGATTGGGCGGCGTATAGGCAAAGGATTTTAAAAATACCTGTTTGGTCAGATGAAGATATTGAATTTATGGAAGTACAGAGTAAAAGAATGAATCAATGGAAAATCGAAGAGTGGTAGCAGATACAACAATATTTGTTGCTTATCTGCGTGCGACAAAAAAGGAAAAAACCAAGCTAATCAAATTAACAAAAGAGGCTGAAATACTGGTAACTGCTGTAACAATCTATGAACTATTAATGGGGGCAAGAACAGAAGAAAAGCAACAACATGTCTTTGATTTAGTAGAAGGTCTAACTATTTTGCCCTTTGATAAGTAGGTGGGTTTAAATAGGCGTCAAAATTTGAGCGAGTTATTTTTTCTTGTAAAAGTACTTCAAAATCGTTGCATAGCAATAGTTACGGAACTATTTTTAAGTGTTTTTAGAAGGAAAAAGAGCCGTTCAAAAGTGTCGATTATTTGAGCACACCTACTTAATACTGCTGCTGTAAAAGCAAGTGAAATTTTTCATCAACTGCGTCGGTCTAATCAAATAATTGAATTTAGAGATATTTTTATCGGTGCAATCTGTTTGACAAATGAACTTCCAGTATGCACCATCAATTTCAATCACTTTAATCGAATTGATGGCTTAGAATTATATGCCATCTGATTAATTCTAAAGTGACCCCTGCTTGTCCACTGCCTCCACCATAAAACGAAATACTAGCTACAACATTTTTTGTTGTATGCTGACCAAAGTAAAAGGACTCCTGTCCGTCTTTTCTACTACATACAGCATAAGACGAACGGGAGTCCTAAACTTTTGTTCGTGTACAAGCCGCAGCTTGTAACGAGCGGGGATGAAGAAGATACAAGATTTCGCATTGCAAGCACTCACGAACGGATCGCGTTTTTTGTTAGATATGATCATAATTTAGTGAAATACTTCTATACATACAGCATACCTAATAATGCTACACGCCTGTCTCTACATTACACTTTCCAGATCATTCAACAACCAACTTTACAGGATGTGCGCATGTCATAGTTCTACGCTTACTATTCTTAGCATTTTGTTGTAATTTAATCCACCATGACCAACTCATCACAATAAGGCTCAACAAGTGCCAATACCACATCCTCTGCTACAATACCTAAGGCAGCCAGGTCTTCAAGCACAACTTTATTAGTGCGATTTTGATAGAGCCAAATCTTTCCATCTTCTTTAATCGCAAAATGGAAAACCACAAAGTGTAAGAAGCGTTCTGCTGTCCAGCCATAGGTAAGCACCAAATAAGAGCCGCTGCTTTCATC
>JBCDKV010000246.1:0-7061 GCA_038746215.1 Bacteroidota bacterium
GGGATTTCTACTGTCATACATTGTGCTACAAGTGCTACCGAGCATAGCGATAGCATTAGAAGTGCGTACACGTTCTTCATAAACCTAAAGATGTTTGGCAACGATTTGGAGCGTCAATACGACAGGCATGTTTGTACGTTTCCTTCAAACAAAGCTTCTCCACTATGTTTGAATACGCCTATTGTACCGCTCTAAGATCGTTGCGATGTTCCGTTAATGTGTGTTGATTATAACTTGTAGCGAGTCAAATGATTTGGCTTTGGAGGGAAAGCATAGGGACAGATGAGTATTGCAAAGCGTAGTTGCAAATTATTCACTTTTAAATTAAGCTAACTAGACTGGAAATGGATTTGACTTTCTGAATATGGTGCAAATATATAAATAATTTTAATATTAAACTTTTTTCAATGTGTTTTTTGATGAAAAATCATTGACACCGTAAAATGATGAGTAGTTGTCTGGCGAATAAGATCAATAAAGATCAGCCCTTTTATTATTTAGCGTATACTACATGAACTACTATGATCGCCTATCAATTTTCACGATTGTGCAACGAGTAAAATATCTACTGCACGCACACCATGCCGATCCTCTTTCAGCTTGAATTGCACGGAATCACCTTTAGCGACGGGACTTTTCAAATCCTTTTGCTGAAAAAAGAATTCCTCATAGGTTGCCGCTACTCGAATGTAGCCGTAGCCTTTTTCTGCTAGAAAAAATTTGATGTGTCCAAGCATTGATGATGAATAAGTCGTGTACGAAGTTCCGAGTAATGCTCGAAATAGGACTTGGTCAATCCCATGAGATCGCGCAACAAGTATGCCCAAGGATTTTTTATGGACGGAAACACAAATTTCAACTTATTTTTCTCCAAAAAATAAGTTGAAATTTGTGTTTCCGTCCGAAGGGATTTACTGAGCATACTTGTTGCTCAATTTTCTTGCATTGGCTCAGGCTATTTTCAAGTCAAATGTTAACAAAACGGAGACTTCGTACAGCCCTAATTAATAAATAAACTGAATTTCTTTAAATTGGTAAGCACGCGTATGGTCGGAATGTTCGACGAGTAATTGACCAGTTTCTAGTACATCAATAATTTTACCTTGAATTGAAGATAGATGTTCTTCAGGTAAGCGATAATTTGCCCACCTTTGATAGCGAAAAAGATGCTCGAAATAGGCTGCACGTAGTAACTGGTAGTGTCGCTGCTTTAGCAGTAGGTAATTGGCTTCCAATTGTTGGCACAAAGTTTGCAGTATTTCGGTGAGTTGATACGTCTGATCGGTGACTAGTGAAAGCGAACTCGCATTTTTGATTGGATTGGAAAAACTACGCTGGTTAACATTGATCCCAATACCTACTACCGAAGACTGAATTTTTGTTCCCGAAAGAATATTTTGAATTAATATGCCAGCCGCTTTTTTTTCGTTAATCAATATATCGTTTGGCCATTTAATCTCAACTTTTGCTTGGGTATATTGTGCCAGCGTGGTTCTAGCTGCCAAACTAACTGCCATGTTCAAATAAAATTGTTCGTTGGGATGCAGAAACTTAGGATGAAAAATGATGCTCGCGCTGATATTTTCATTGGGATTACTTTCCCAAGTATTGCCCATCTGTCCTTTACCTCGATACTGATGATCTGTGTGAACGAGCGTACCTTCTGCTACCTTTTGTGATTTCAATAGCTCGAAAGCGTAATCATTGGTAGACGGCAACTGCGGGAAATGGAAGAGAACTTTACCGACAAAAAGCGTGTTATTGATAGTCAATGGATTTTTTTATGACAATAGCAACCAGAAACAAAAACATTTGCAAAAGTAATCAATCATAATTTGAATAGTATCAAAATCGAAACACAAAAGAGCGCGCTTCCAACAGCAGCTTTGAATGACCTCATCATCGACAGTATTCAAGATATTAAAGGAAAAAATATATTGAGGCTGGACTTAGCAGCATTGGATGAGGCACCCACCGATCACTTTATCATATGCGAAGGAGAATCGACGGTGCAGGTGCGGTCAATCGCAGAAAATATCCAAAAACGGCTCAAGCTAGAACAAGGCATCTTACCTTCCAATGTAGAAGGCATGCAGGGATCAAGATGGATTTGTTTAGACTACTTTTATACGGTGGTTCATGTTTTCCATTACGAAGCACGAGAGTTTTATGAATTGGAAGATTTGTGGAGTGATGCGCGCACCGTGGAATACGAAAATTTGTAGGGTATCTAGGTTTGGCAATTCTGAGGGCTTACCAATAGGTTTAAATTCCAAGCTTAGTTGAAAATAACTGATGCACATGTACTCAATACTCAATGGTTTGCCCGTATTTTCGTTTTGCACTTCATGCCTTAGGCAAATTAGAAAAAATAGCTGGTCTGACTGGCTAACTATTTGCGCTACTTTGCCTTACTTTGTGGTCGAAAGAGCTATAAAAATTGTCAATTTATAGCAATCTGATAGAATTTAGTCGAATATTTTCCAACGATAAGGCTTGACAGGTGTTCAGTATGGTAAACCGATGGAAATGATGCCACAAAAGCCAATCAAAATCACTACGATAACTATCCCAAGTTATCAGTAAACAGTTAAGGGTTGATGGAACAAAATAACGGAAATAACAACAATCAAAACAACGAAAAGAATACGCCGCCTAACCGCTTCGGATCGTATTGGATTTATATTCTGATCGCTGCCTTTTTGATTGTGCTAAACCTGTACATGGTGTCGGGTGCTCAGAACGAGCAGATCAATTATGATCGCTTTGAGCAAATGGCAAAAAAAGGTGATGTAGATAAAGTGGTCATCATCAATGGTACAGAAGCAAGAGTATTCATTAAAGATACCAAACTGGGGCAGGGAGAATACAAAGACCTGAATAATAGCAGATTCGCTGCTCGACCACACTATACCTTCACGATCTCGACACCACAGCGATTTGCCGAAAAGACGGATGAGTTGAAAGCAGAATTGGCTAAAGACGACATCAGTTTTCAGGTGAAATATGATCGAGAAACCGACTGGCTGAGTGTTGTGTTGAGTTGGGTGTTGCCACTGTTATTATTGGTTGGTATTTGGATTTTTATTATGCGCAGAGTCGGCGGTGGTGCTGGTGGACCTGGTGCTCAGATTTTCAATATCGGAAAATCAAAAGCGACTTTGTTCGACCAAAATGCTAAGGTGAGTGTGACCTTTGAGGACGTGGCAGGTTTGGATGAAGCCAAAGAAGAAGTCATGGAAGTCGTAGATTTCCTGAAAAATCCGAAAAAGTATACGGCATTAGGCGGTAAAATTCCGAAAGGCGTATTATTGGTAGGCCCTCCGGGTACAGGTAAGACGCTCTTAGCTAAGGCAGTAGCTGGTGAAGCGGGCGTTCCTTTCTTTTCCATATCGGGTTCTGATTTCGTGGAAATGTTCGTTGGTGTTGGTGCTTCTAGGGTGAGAGATTTGTTCAAACAAGCACGTGAAAAAGCACCTTGTATCGTTTTCATAGATGAGATAGACGCGATTGGTCGTGCGCGAGGTAGAAATAATTTTACAGGGGGGAATGACGAGCGCGAAAACACATTGAATCAGTTGTTGGTGGAAATGGATGGCTTTAGTACCGATAAAGGAGTTATCTTAATGGCGGCCACCAACCGGCCAGATGTTCTGGATTCTGCGTTGATGCGTCCGGGGCGTTTCGATCGACAAATTGGTATTGATCGTCCTGACTTGAAAGGCAGAGAAGCAATCTTTCAAGTACATTTGAAAAATATCAAGACGGCAGAAGGCGTGAAACCAGATGTGCTGTCTGAAATGACACCAGGTTTTGCAGGTGCGGATATTGCCAATGTTTGTAATGAAGCGGCACTCGTGGCTGCTCGTAGAAACAAGAAAGCTGTAGATATTGACGACTTCAACCACGCATTAGATCGTGTGATTGGTGGTTTGGAGAAGAAAAATAAATTAATTTCGCCCAAAGAGAAGGAGATTATCGCTTATCACGAAGCGGGTCACGCCATTTGTGGCTGGTTTCTAGAACACGCATCGCCGCTGGTGAAGGTGACTATCGTACCTCGCGGTATCGGTACACTGGGTTATGCGCAGTATCTACCAAAGGAGGAATACATCACACGTACGGAGCAGATGCTAGATCGTATCTGTATGACTTTTGGTGGTCGTGCGGCGGAAAACGTGGTATTTGGAAAAATTTCGACGGGGGCGCAAAATGATTTAGATCAGGTGACGAAAATGGCATATAGCATGATCTCTATTTTTGGGATGAATCCGAAAGTAGGTCAGGTTTCGTTCTACGGCATGTCGCAAGATAATTTCAATAAGCCCTACTCGGATGAGACGGCTAAGCTGATCGACGAAGAGGTGCGCAAGTTGCTAGAAAAGCAATACGAAAGAGCACAAGATTTGCTGAAAGAGCGTCGTAAGGAATTGGAGACTTTGGCGCAGCATCTATTGGAAAAAGAGGTGTTATTGAAATCCGATGTAGAAAAATTGATCGGCGAACGCCCGGTAGACGTCCAAGAAAGAGCCGCTAAAAATGGGGTCATTCCCGACGATATTACTACTGTGGTAGACGTAGAACGTGCTTCGGATGATGATTAGTAAGCGATCAGTTTATTACTAGAAAAAAGGAGGAAATGTGATGGTGCATTTGCTCCTTTTTGTTTTTTGGGTCAAATTGTACGGGAGAGGACAGCCCGCAGCTATTGCGTTACAACATTGGATTAGGTGAGTTCGTTTTTTAGTTAGATCTACTTAATCTCTTTTGTACAAAGTTTATCGAGCATGAAATTTCATTTACTACTATATCTATTTGTTATTTTAAGTTTCCCGCTTTTTGCGCAAACCTACGAGCGACTATCCGTAGACCTCGTGCTAAATGGTAAAACACTACAAAACCCGTTGACGGGTGGTATCAATACCCCACAACTTTCCAAAGTGGATTTCAATGAGGACGGCATAGAAGATTTGTATATTTTTGATCGAGCTGCAAATATACATCTGGCTTTTTTACACGACGGAACTGCGGGTACAACCAACTACACTTACGCACCTACCTACACGGAGCATTTTCCACCCATTGAGCATTTTGTGCTGATGCGCGATTATGATCAAGATGGTATTAAGGATATGTTTGCTTTTTCGGATACGCCAGGCATCAGTGGTATCACGGTCTTCAAGGGCTACTATAAAGCAGGTAAAATTGCATTTGAACGCTATCCTTTTCCTACCAACCAAGACTTTCCCGTGTTGTATTTTCCGCTGGCGAGCGGTACGATTATTCCAGTCTACGTGGCACTGAATGATTATCCTGCCGTGGATGATGTGGATGAAGATGGTGATTTGGATATTTTGACTTTTAATGCTGCGGGCGGTTTTTTAGAATATTTTGTCAATCAATCGGTTGAGCGTGGCTATGGCGCAGATAGTTTAATTTATGAATTAGAAGATCGCTGTTGGGGTGGTTTTTATGAAAGTGGACTGACACCAGCGGTTGACTTTTCATTGGAAAGAGGGTCTTGTTACGAAACTGCTAATACCATAGAAAATAGACACGCAGGTTCTACGGTTTTGAGCTTAGATTTGGATGAAAATTGTGGGAAAGAACTGATTTTGGGGGATTTGTCCTTTGAAAATTTGATTGCGCTGAACAATGTCGGGGACTGTGATGAGGCTTGGGTAACGACTCAAGATATTGATTTTCCTAGCTATGATGTTCCTGCCAAAACAGCCTTGTTTCCTGCTGCTTTCTATTTAGATATTGACTACGATGGCAGGAAAGATTTGGTGGTCACGCCCAACAATGATGACAACACAGCCGATTATTTCAATATGTGGTGGTACAGGAATGTGGGTACGAGCGAAGTGCCTAATTTTGAGCTTCAAAATAGAAGTTTTTTGACCGAAACCATGCTGGATTTAGGAACGGGTAGTCATCCTACTTTCGTCGATTATAATGGTGATAACTTAATGGATATTGTGGTCGGAACAGTGGGCTATTTTGAAAATGCGGGCAGTCGTGACCCAAGACTAGTTCTGCTGGAAAATGTTGGTACTTCCACTGCTCCTAAATATGAAGTAGTGGATGCTAATTTTTTGAATTTCAGCCAATTTAAAGCACAAACTTGGAATTTCTCCCCTGCTTTCGGTGATCTGGATGGCGATGGAGACCTAGATTTATTGGTTGGAGAAGAGACGGGATCTATCTTTTTCGTCGAAAATATAGCCACTAGTAATGCGCCTTTTCGAGGCGGTACGATCCAACCCAATTACATGGACATTGATATTGGGGCAGCTAGCACACCACACCTAGTAGACGTGAATGGTGATGGTCTATTGGACTTGCTCGTTGGAGAACGCAATGGTAATGTTAACTATTTTCAGAACGTTGGGACGGTGCGGGCAGCTCGTTTTCAGTCCGATCAAACGGTTTCGCCCAACACGCAGCTTTTTGGCAGAATAGATGCACGTGAACCGGGTTTCATTACGGGTTTTAGTACTCCCGTTGCCATTGCTATGAAAGATGGTATCAAATTCGCATCGGGAACTGCCAAAGGGCAGATTGAATTATATGATTTCAATGCTACTGATTTGAGTACGAACTTTGAACTTTTAGCTAAACCAATGGGTGAAATTAGAGAAGGGAGAAGAAGCCACGCCAGTTTCGCAGACATTAATAATGATGGTATTTTGGAAGCTGTCGTTGGTAATTACAGAGGTGGACTAGCGATGTATCAAACTGATTTACTGAGCGACAAAGACATTTCTAGTCAGACAAATATTGCCGAATTTGATGATTTTCGTGTTTTTCCAAATCCGAGTACGGGCAAACTCTACTGGGAGACTACTGAGACATTCGATGAGATTCGGATATATTCCATCTTGGGTCAATCACTGCTACATACTAGCATTAATTATCAAAGGCAGCAACTTGATCTCGCTGATTTTGATGCGGGTATTTACTTTGTTCAATTCATAGCAGATGGAAAGATTTTGGGTGTGGAAAGAGTGGTGAAGCAGTGAGGCAAGGGCTTTTTTGATTTGTGTTTCCGTCCATAA
>JBCDKV010000247.1:0-7037 GCA_038746215.1 Bacteroidota bacterium
ACCAAGCATACTTGTTGCTCAATTATCTTGCATTGACACAGGCTGTTTCTAAGTAAAATTGAGCCTTCGTACAACCTTAATTTTAATTCAGTTACTTACGAAGTGATTTTGAATGTTAATTACCTGTAAAAACTTTTTAAACACTGCATTTAATGGTAGTTATGTAAGTACTCAATACGTCTAACTTTTTGTCAGAATCAGGATGCACAGGGTGAGAGTATTCACAGGATTTTCCCAAACAAGACACATAGCATTTCATTTGGAAGGCTACGTGCTTAGTAATCCTGAAAATCAATAAATTATGAAAATCCTGATTTTAACAGATTGAGTACTTACGTAGTTCTAGACTTGGTAAGTTGTCAAAACTTACCAAGTCTTTGATTCAAAAAATCATGGCACTTATTCATTCTACAAGCATCAGTTTTTGAGTCTTCCGCTGATCTCCAATACTGATTTGAAGAAAATAGATACCTGCCTGCCGCTGTTGAGCTTGCCAATATACCCTATACTGACCAGATGATTGAGACTGCTGAGGCACTAAGGTCTCTACGAGCCTACCTGTTACATCTAAAATCTGAATGCTTACCCGTTGTTCTTCAAGCAATTGGTATTCAATCGTAGTTTCATCAGAAAAGGGATTCGGATATACCTGAACGCTAGCTGCGTTTTCTAAATCTGTATCCGTACTTATTAGATTAGAATTATTTCCTCCACACTGACCCATCCCAAAGTTGCAGAAATCCTCCCAAGTAGCGTCAAAAGTATTACCAACACTGATGTTCGCATTGGTACTTTGATCGGCTAAGTTCGTACAAAGCATCTGTACATCAGGTGGATAACAACCACTCAAATGATTAGAAAAAAGCTTTAAGTTTTGCAAGGACACCAATTTACTGAAAGAAGCGGGAATACCCCCTGTTAGTTGGTTGCGATCTACCCAGAAAAACGCTAACTGGCTGAGATCACCCAATGCTGCTGGCAGTGAACCGCTTAGTTGGCAATTTCTCAAATACAAGTATTGTAGTTTGGACAGCTTAGCTAGACTAGAAGGTATGATTCCACCTAAATTAAAGTTGTTAGAAACCCCAAAGAATTCCAGATTCATAAGATTTCCAATTTGTTCAGGAATACCACCTGTTAACTGATTGCCTTCCAGTCGTAAGAATTTGAGTTGCTTCAAATTTCCTAGTGATGGCGGAATGACACCATGAATACTTCCATTTTGTTGTAGCTGTAAAAATTCTAGTTTAGATAAATTACTTAGCGAAGTGGGCAGCGTACCACCTAAACTATTGTTTCGTAAATCTAGTATCTGCAAATGCTCAAATCCTCCAATAGTAGCGGGTAAACTACCTGTAAGATTATTATTTTGTAGCAAAATACGTGTGACCTTGTCATTGGCATCGCAAGTAATACCGTACCAAGGTGTACCGTCTACTGCCCCACAAGGATCACAGTCAGAAAGCCAATCGGTATTAATCGTCCAGTTTTCCCCTGTGGTCGCATAATAAAAGTCCTCTAGTAGGGCGCATGCTGATCGAATACCTGTTGTATCACTTTCCTGAATGATGACAATCGTATCTTTGTAGCGAACAGAGGCAGGTGCAACTACGCTTAGATAAGCAGTACGCTCGTTTTCTGATAGATTAGCATCGTAAGTCATTGCAATGGAATCATTGTTGGTACCTGTAGCTCCTTGCCTAAAGTCAATCCAATCAACATCTTTAGATACTTTCCAATCGAGCGTTCCGTTTGCTGCGTTTTGGACTTCAATGGCTTGAATACCTGCTGTTGCACTCAAATAGATGGTATCTTTTGGAAGGAATAATTTGGGCTGAATCAGGACATAATTAGCTTGCAATACTCGGTCGTTGGCTAGATCAATCTGAATCTGATGATCCTCAGAGGCTACATTACCAAAAAAGTCGGTCCAATTTTGAAATACCCAGCTACCATATTGCTGTGGCGCAGTAAGTTGGACTCGGCGGCTCAGGCTCTTGTTATATGTGCGAGAAAAATCACCCCAGCCATCTTGGCGTTCATTCACATCCATTTCACTCACTTCAATATAGGGTTTCATGGTGCTGTTGGTGCGGACTTCAAGAGAGATAAAGTCAGATGATATTTGTTGAAAGTCGTAAGTAATTTTGCACTGTACACGATCTATCACCATCTTGACGCCATTATCGGTCACATCGGTCTTATTGATAATAATATCTGCCCAAGCTGCTGGACGAGAATACATCACTAAATTTTCATCATTGAAGCGATTCAGACCAATAAGCAAAGATCGCAATAGCGACTCATTAGAAGGGCTTGGCTTTTTAGGGTCTATGGTATTATTCCTAGCATCGTATCTAGCACTCCAGATAATTGGATTTCGATTCTCATTGTTGTAGTGATTAAATAGATAAACCTCTCCTCCCTTTTTCAGCCTAGAAATACCTGAATGCTCTAAGGTCAAATCGAAATAAGCTAAGTTGCCTGGTGTACCTCCTTCAAAGTGCATTTCAATATTCGTGATTTCAAAATCAACGATACGAATATTTTCTTCCTGAGCGGGAAATAGACTACGCTGTATCATATTCAAATGCACCGCTTTTCCGTCGTTAAGCATCGCTAAATCTTCTGCAGTCAAATCATAGCGAATAGGAACTTGAAGTTCTGGTGCATCTTGGTTATACTTATCCAAAATTTCTTCTGTAACTACAGCGATCACCTCATCATAAATTGCTCCAAGCTGCTCAAATTCTGTTGCAGTCAACTCCGTATCGGTATCCGTTGCCATAATTTCCTTAAACCGATCAAACAAATCAGGCAAATTCAATGCTGCTTCATAAGGTTCTAACAAACGATATTCATACGCCTTTGCCATGTAGTAATGATATTTCATCAATCTTTCTTTCGTTCGCGCTTCCATATCTTTCACATAGAGCATGGCACGCAAATCTCTTTTGCTATTGGCGTTGAACAGTTGCACATTCATACCATCAATAGCAAGCACACCTGTCTGAATATCATTTCCCAATTGAGCAATCTTCTGTATCGTGACTGTGATTTTTTGCTCAAAACCCGCTTTTTGCATCATCAACTCATTCGCTTTATTGACCAAATCGGTAAATTCAGGCGAAGTGGCTTTCAACTTTTCCAGTTCAACTTGTATCTCCTCTAGCGGCACTTTGGTTTCTCCCACTTTTTTGTTGAGCTCTAAAACGGCATTGTAAATCGGTTTGGCAGTACTGCTGATGCTTTTGTAATAATCTTTGAGCTTACTTGGATCCGTTACATCAATATCCAAATCATCTAATGCGTCCAGTTTAGATTCAAAATCCTTAGCAGAAGCAGCAAAATCTGCACTTCTAAAGGTGTTCACAGCACTTACCACTTTACCTGCGGCTTCCAGTGGTTTGCTGGTATCAATTTCAGATAAGGTCGTCAAACCAGTTCCAATTGCGCCCAAAGCAGGCTGATAGATCGGCACTACTTTTGCGATGGAGCCAATGGCACTTAGTCCCTTTTGCCACCAACTTTTCTTGGGTGGTTTGTGGCGTTCTTCTACCACGTATTTAGCACGGTCGGTCAATTCTTGCTCTAGCGTTTCTATGTCTCTTTGCACGGTCTGCATGGCTGCTACGATGTCGTCTGCTTCCGCTTCTAACTGAGGTAGTAATGTGCTTGCCTCCTCATAAGCATCTTGGAAACTTAGCAAGGCATCCTTCTGCTCACTCCTCGCATTTCGGAGCAAAGCTATTTTCTGAGTATTGTTTTCATCTATTTTCTGAATCCAATAAGTGAAGTATAAAATGCGCAATGACCTTTCCACTTCTTCTTCAAAAGCGAGCTTATTCACTTCAAAAGAAAGCATCGGCACCCAACCCGCAGGATTTCCAAAATAATCCAAATTACTACCAATTCGGTGCAAAACTGACCCCATTTCCTGCTGCGATTGCTCTAACTCCAATTGTTCATCTTCGGATAGCGTTGCCCATTCTTCATCTGTTTTGAAGGCTTCTACAAACAAGCTATATTCATCAAATACTTCTTGTGTGTAGTTCATGTAGTTGTTCAAATAAGCCGCTTTTCCGTGTGCTACTATCATTTTCAAGGCGTAAGGATGTAGCCAAGTATGTTCTGCTTCCAATAGCTCAAACCTACCCAATGCCCCTCTTTTGGCAGAAGCGGCGTTGCTATCTGCATTTCCACCTGTCAACAGTGCAAAATCTTTTAGGGCCAAACTGGCAGAAAATACGCCGCCATTTCCGCCATTGCCCCCTTTGTGTCCATCACCACCGATAAGCTGAAAACGCTTGGAGAAACTAGATTTAAAATCCTGTATATGTAGTGTTATGCTACCTGCTTGCAAGCCGTCTAAGCGATTGGTTTGATTGACTGTTGGGTCATCTGGTTTTGTATTGATGGAGGATACCGTACCTTCAATATCTTCGAATCTAAAGGTTCTAGCGTGTATTGTCACCTTAGTTTGTGGAAAATGTAAAGGCGATCGAACGACAATATGCTCGGCATAAATATTTAGATGCTCTATATCGGAACGTTTGGTTTCACAGAAAGTGTAAAGGCTATTTTGAATGTTTTTATCAAAAATAAGCGTCTTGCCTGCAATGCTGATGTCGTAAACTTTTCGATTTTGATGATTGAAAAGTTTCGTACCCGTTTCTGTCTGTGTGATAACCGTAAACTCATCACTATCGGCAGCGGGTAGCGATCGATTGGACTCCAAGCCAAAGGCGGTTTGCTCTGGTGCTAAAAAAGGAATAACATCAAAATAGGCTTCTTGCCAAACGGTGTCTATACCTGATATGGCTTTGAAAATAATGGTATATCGTCCGCGATCTATGTCAGAAGGCGTGAAGGAAAACTTACCTAGCTTATTGCTAAATTTCACCTTGCCATTAGGTTGAGGCGCCATCATTTCAATAGAGCGTTCGGCGGTCATGCCTAACTCGTGTGACCAAACATAGAATGCCAAAGGAACACCTGAATAAACGGTTTGCGTCGCAATTTCGCCGATGTTGTAGCAAGGTAAACTATCGGGTGTTTCGCAATTGGTCAAATCATAGACTTCTTTTTCTAAGTTACTTTGATGGAAGCCTTGTGACAGTTGAATCCCGCTACCACTGCTACTTGGTAAAGCAAGTGTTTGTCCAATGGTGTAATTAATGCGGTAGTTACTGGTGTCCGTTCCGCCATAGCTTCCAATCACCTCTGGGCGCAGCATCTGCGCAGATGATAAAAGGGCGAAACACAATAAACTGATAATACAAATTATATTTTTCATGTTCTTTGAGCTTTAAAGTTTGATAATATAGTTGACGTAAGCGTTTATTGGACGTGTTTCATTTCCACCACTCGGTGTAATAGAATGTCTATGATCGCCAGTTAAATTGGTAGTAATAGAACTGTTACTAGAAGCTGGGCTACCTCCAGCATCAATATAGTTATTAGAGTTACCTCCACCATCTCCCCATCTCAAACTGTACCCTCCTCGCATAACTTTATGGGTGTGTGCACCTGCACGACTAGTAAAACCTCCGTGGTTGTGACTCCTAAACTGATCTCGCTGCAAACTGCCTACTTGATTCCCTGTATTGCCTCCAGTGTTGAGAGCAGTACGTCTATTACGGTCTGGATCAGATGATTCGCTTCCATCTACTCCGCGCAAAAAAAGACCTTGCAAATCAGGCAAATGAAAAGTAGTCGAGCCATCGCCATGTCCCCAAGCCGTACCGATGGCATTAAAAAGAGAAGGATAAGCAGTTCGACTTAGTTGCGTTCCATCGCACAATGCCCAACCAGCAGGAATATTTTCAGCAGCCCCTGCAAAAGGTAGAATCATGCCTGCCATTATACCATTACCTGCTGCTTCGGCATAAGGTACACTTTGTAGTGCGGAAAAGGAGACCTCTACCCAAGCACTGTTTTCTTTGATTTCAACTTTCAGCCAATACTCAAAGGACGCAAAATCCAGATCGCTAAACTTTTCTACCGTGCTGCGTTCTTTCACGCCTTTTCCAATCGTCAAAGAAAACACACCGTACTCGTCCGTTGTAGTAATATGTGTTTCTAACCAATCGGGCGTACTACTATGAGTACCTGGATACAAACTAAAACGAAGATTTACGTATTCAGAACTCATAATTTCGCCATCTGAATTTCTGGCGACGGCTTGGTAGTTGAAGCCCCTATCATTCTGATTAGTAGAATGGATATTTGCCCACACGGAGGCACTCATCAGCAGCATCAATGCTGCAATAAAAGTGGTTTTCATAGTAAATTGTATTTGATTTAAAAAGAAATGTTTCATCATTAAAATTTTTAAGTTCGTAGGGGAGTTACTTTGGATATGAAAATGTAACCACTTGTGGATCAAAATTTTTTCTTTTCCACCAATCTGCCCTTAGAGCTTGTTTGGAGGGCTACTCTTCTAAGATGGGAATTTGAACCCACTGGATCGGTAAGCCCTAAGGATTGCCGAGCCTATTTTTACTAGCTGCTCGGCAATCCTAGGGGCTTACCGATCAGTAAGCATTTATAATTTTAGAATAGTGGACAGTAAATGGTATATTGCTTTGGCGAACAACTGCTTTGTAAAAGTTGTATGAAGTCCGAGTGCCAGACAACTTTTGTGAAGCGTAGCCCTGATAAAAAATAATTGCGCTACTATATGTCACACTTACTCTAGTTGTTTCCTTATATAGTGAGCTCGACTTTAGCCATTGGCAGTGGGCATTTAGCTATTGGCTAATATCGCGCAGCTTAAACACAGTGGATTTATTCAACTTTGGCCAAAAAACATAAGTGTGAGTAAATTTATCGTACTGATTTGTAGTTAAGGCGAATAACGGGTAAAATACTCCATTTTGTGGCAGGAACAGCTTTGCTAAACTTTTGATACTTAGTAAAGTGTTTGAGCATACTTGTTGCTCAATTTTCGGATATTGACCTGAACCATATCTGGGTCAAATGTCAAGAAAAATGAGATATATACAGTCGTTATTCGCATAATTACTTGCGAACCA
>JBCDKV010000248.1:0-6987 GCA_038746215.1 Bacteroidota bacterium
AGGTTCGTAAAATATTGGTTTACAGGAAGATAGTGCTCCAAACATGCTCTAAGGTAATTTACTCAAAATCAGGTCATAATATCTATGTGTTTTTATGTGGCTTGTATATGTTGAAAATTCAAAATGTCCAGTAGTGTATACACCCCTGATTCAAAAAGCAGAAAACTGATTTTTTGTAAAAACCATTTGCTATTTTATACCTTTGTTCTGCTTATCGAAAAATCATTGGAAACGCATAAGCTTTCAAACAGAACTTGCCGAACGTTTCCTTCACTACTAAGTACAGCGCAATGGCAGATCAACCATCCATTTTCATTGGAAATTTTCGGATAGATGAACCCGTGACCATGCTCACCGATTTAGTCATCACGGTAGTATGTTTTTATGCTTTTGCGGCACTCGGTAAGCAATCGCAGCTATCCAAACCACAAGGATTGCTCCGCTACTATTTCCTAATGATGGGCTTTGCCACAATGATCGGAGGGATTTTTGGACACGGATTCCTATACTTTTTTGGACTCAACTGGAAGCTACCTGGTTGGCTGACAAGTATGTTTGCAGTCACGCTCATCGAAAGAGCATCTATTGAGCAGACTCGCTCGATTATTAAGCCGCAACTCGCCAGAATGATGGGTATTGCCAATCTGATGGAACTAATTATCTTTGTTAGTCTGACTTTTGTTACGCTCTTTTTTAGGATATTAGAGCCGCGCGATTCCTTTCGATTTGTAGAAATTCATACCGCTTACGGTTTATTGCTGATTGTGCTGCCGCTACAAGCCTATGTGTATTGGAAGACGCAAAATCCAGGCAGTCGTCTCTTTCTGATTGGCATTGGTTTTGTCATCCTTACTGCTTTTATTTACTATTTCCAATTAGCATTCAGTCCGTGGTTCAATCAGCATGACTTATCGCATCTATTCATTGCACTAGCTTCGTGGCTTTTCTATCGAGGCACGGTGCGCTTGCCCGATCAATATCAAGTGGTGAAGGCGAGCGTTTGATTTTTGGTATCTTATCCTAGTCTCCTTAATGCCCAGTGGTCTAATGTATTCACATATTGCACTGACAATTCTCTAGACACTCTATAATGAGTGAAACGTCGCGCTCTTTTAATGAGTACATCATACTGCGTCCATCTCTCTTCACGGAAAGTAAACCCGATAGCCGCATATTTTTTAGATGGTGCGAAATGAGCGATTGTTCCTCATCCAACATTGTACAAATTTCCGTTACCGAGAGCCGTGGATGTTGTTCTAGCAAATAGACGATGCCCAGACGAATAGGATGAGCTACAGTCTTTAATATATAAGAAATGCGCTCTAGTTTTTCTACCAATTCTTGATCTACAATATTAGTTGCCTCCATATGTCAGATATTAGATTAGCGTATGTTTGGAGCAGCATTGGACAAGTTAATCCACCTGCTTTATCACTAAAGTGTCAGCTACTTTTGCAATTCGGACAAACATGTCCAGCATTAAAATAGCAATCAATAATCTATGGTCTTGGCGAAGAAAATAATGATCTAAACAAGTACTTGTCAGAATTTCTGACGGTAAAGATAACGGAATATTTTGTCATTCAACAATTTAACAAGACTACCATCAAGCCAAAGGCGAAGCATCCTGATGGCGACGCATCATTTTCCAAGCAAGGAACATAGAAGCATACAAAATGACGATGGAAAGCAGCATTAACCAATCTGATTCTTGCTGAATTAAAAAGAGATCGTAAGCACCATGTAAGAGCGTAGCGAAGAAAAGACCCTGTAACAAAAGCGGCCATTTGCGATGAGGTTTAAACTTCGCCAAACCCGCAAAGTAACCCATAATGATCGCATAAACCCCGTGAGAAGGTACAGCAGTGAATGCTCGTCCCCAAGTATCTGCTATCCCAAATTGTTTGACGTAAATAATATTCTCCAGCATCGCAAATCCCATCCCAATCATTACAGCGTAGACGATCCCATCGAAGGGTTCATTAAAGAATTTTTGCTGAAAAGGATAAAGCCACAGCACGACGAATTTGAATAGTTCCTCATTGAGGGCTACTACGATGAAGGCTACAAAAAAAGTGAGCCAAAAATCCTCCGATTCATACCATCCAATTTCATAAGCTTTTGCTTCCAGCCATCTTGCAGGAAAAGTAATGAGTACACCCAGCAGGAAACAAAGCAAGAGCGGCAAAGCCTGTTCCTTTTCGTGTTTGTCTTGCCAATAAATAAAAGCTGCAATGAGCAAACTCGGCAAGACCGCCCCAACAATTGCCAAAAAGTTATTCATAGAGCAGTTATGAGCTTAACTTAAAAATGTGCTTTGAATGGGTGCAAGTAAGTACAAATAGCCATTGGTTTTGGTCATTATTTGTCCCTCAAACGGACTGCTCACCAAAAATAATATAAATTGTAAGATTTTTCGATTTATGTCACAAAAGATCGACAAGTTTATCCTTTGTACCTCGATTGATATGCCCAAAGGGGAGCAGTTCTATACGCCTTGCCTAGACCTGCAATCGCTAAGGATAAACGGGCATCAGCATCTAATACGGCGAGACTTTTCAACATTCATGCAGTGGTGCAAAGCAGAAAAGATTAAGTATCTTTTCAACGGAATGAACCGCTAGCGGATGGGGTGCCCAAAGGAAAAAGAGCGAGTAAAATGGGTAGCTTATATTTTACAAATTCACAAACTACTGGACATTAGGGCAAAACAAACCACTCAGAAAACTATTAAAGTTTGGACGAAATACTGTAAATTGTTGATAATCAGATAGTTGAAAATTTATTCAAATTCATGCAACTAACTCATTATGAGTTACATTACGAATGTTTTCGTCCAAACTTTAAAAAACTAAGATGATAATTTACTGGAAATCAGGTCATAACTAACATCTATGTGTTTTTATGTGACTATGTATTAAAAATTCAAAATGTCCAGTAGTGTGACAAATTCCCTAAATGCGTTCAATCATGCTACTTTCCAAATCCTCAGGAGTAGAACTTCTAATGCCAAAAAGAGCAAGGCTAAAATTAGACACCAACGCCAAAAAACGCGACCTTGACTACGTTCTCCGATGAGCTGTTCGAAGTTGGCTTTTGCAGAAGCACGAATGATATTGATATTGTCGCCGACCAAATTCACCAAATCTGCTTCGTTATAATAGCTTAAATTAGACTCTTTGCGGTCGTAATTAAAGGCATATTGGTGAAGTATCTCATCAGCGTCGAGGTACAGCTGATAAAAACCTGCTTCCCTTGCCTGATTGTTGACGCCTAACACCACTTTAGAACGAACGACCCTTTGTTCGGGAATAAATTCTCTTGTTGGACCATTCAGCTTATATACCTGTTCGGTTTGTGAAACTCGATGGTCTGCTTCCAGTACTTCATCCTGCCCGATTTTGTAAGCGATTTGAGGGGTTTCGCCCGAAGAAAGTGCCATTTTAAAAATCATTGGCACAAATATCTCTCCATTGCGCACCAAATCGTTGATTTGCTCATTCAACGGAGCAGCACACAGGTATAGATTTCCTTTTCCCATCTGATATTTCACCAAATAGGCATTGCCATCTCGATAACTTAGCAGCGTTTCTTGTTTTCGACTACCAAAATCGCTCAATCGGTAGTTGGCTTGCGAAACGGGTAGCTTTAGGTTAGCGTTGTTGTTCTCGAACACATCATTGAAGATAAATTCGTCGGTATTGATTGCGCCCACCGCTCGCACTTGCTGCTCATAGGCACGGAGTTCATTGGCGGGGAAGCTGTTCAAAAAGTTATTGTAGCTGCCCGTATTTGCAGTAGCGGAAGGAAAAACCATTACATTGCCACCATTGCTGACGTATTGGTTTAGTTCAAAAGACAAACCAGAAGAAATGCTACTCAAATCATTAAGCACAATCAACTGATAGTCGTCGAAACTAGAATAATCAAGGGCTTGACTGGATTGGTTGTCAATTTTGATGTAGCTGGAATTGGCAAAAGCAGCCGAAAGATAGCGATTGGGGCTACCTTCGTTGATGGACAACAATTTGACTTGTTCTGCCACTTTGAAGGTGAAGAAATAGTGATCGTCAAACTGGATAGGGTAGTCCGTAATGACTAATTCTGCTGTTTGCCAGCCCGTTTTCAGAATAGTAATTTTTGCGGTATCAATGATGGATTCGCCCGCAGGAATATTTAGTGTACCAATCGGCTTATTTTGTCCGCCGTAATTAATGGAAAGGCGAATATTTTCTGCTGCTTCGTTTCCTAGATTTCTGATTTTTATTAGGAGGGGATTGGTTTGGTTCAACACTTGCACAGGCGATTCAAACCAAGCGGAATCGATACTGATATTATTTTCTTGCACAGATTGTAGTGGAATCAAATTGACTTCCACTGAAGTATCTTGCCAAGTCGCTAAATTTTTGGTGATATTTCGCTGAAAATCAGATATTTGGTAGACTACTTGATTCTCTAAATTACTGCTTTCTAGCACTTGTTGCTGACGATTTAAAACGCGATTCAAATCTCGCACGGCAGGACGAATACTCACTTCATCAATCATCGTCATGGCGTCCTCCTTACTCAATAATCTTTGGTGTCGTCCTTCAAAATCATTCGTCAAAATTTGGAATCGATCTTCTTCTGCGTAAGCACTGACAATTTCTCTGGCGCGTTGTTTGGCTTTTTCTAAAAGCGGTACGTCCTCACTCAGGGCTTCCATACTAAAGGAGTTATCCACATAAACGCTTACTGCTTTTTGTCCTTGTTTCACTGCGGTATCCTGTGGTAAAAAGGGCTGCGCAAAAGCAAACACCAAAAAGGCTAAAGCAAGCAATCGCATTAGGAGTACCAATAAATTACGCAATTTGGAACGCGCGCTGGTTTCCTCTTTTACTTCTTTCAAGAATCGAACATTCGTGAAATAGACCTTTTTGAAGCGACGGAAATGAAAAAGATGAATGATAATTGGAATGGCCAATGCTAGCAGTGCCCACAAAAAACTTGGATATATAAATTGCATAGAATGTTTTTGAATATCGAATATGGAGGCTGGAAATGCCGCATATTCAAGTAGAGGAGCGTCGCTTAGTAACGGACAAAAGATGCCGTCATAAATCGGGAAATTATTATTTGACCGTTACTAACTCAAATTAAAGCTCAACCGTCACAAAGAGGACGCGAAGATAAGTCGATTTACTTTATGCACAAATAAAAAAGTCTGTCCCGAGCGGGACAGACACATCAAAACAAAACGAAAAACCAACTTTAAACAAGTCTTTTAGCTAAATGGGTTAACCGAAAAACAAAAATTTTGTTTCGGGCTTGGTTGTTAAGGTAGTCTTAAAGGCTTTATACCGTTTTTATGTACGCCTATATAACAATGTAAAGGTAGGTTTTAGTTCAATGAAATCGTTAAAAAAATAGTCCGAAAACGCGAATGTTGTTGTTTTGTCTAGCTACTTTTTTCAAGGGAAAGCCTGAAAATAAAGCACTTATTTTATTAGCCATCGGAAAACACCAACTTTGTATGATTCGATGCAATTTTCAAGCTTTTGAATTTCTTTACCTTTGACGCCAATTTGAATGAAAATACAACTACTTAGCTCGACTTTAGCTATTAATGCGAATAACGGATAAAATACTCCATTTTGTGGCAGTGATAGTTTTACTAAACTTTTAAGACTTAGTAAAGCGTTTGAGATCGCGCAAAAATTATGCCCAAAGGTTTTTTATGGACGGAAACACAAATTTCAACTTATTTTTCTCTAAAAAATAAGTTGAAATTTGTGTTTCCGTCCAAAGAGAATTACGGAGCATACTTGTTGCTCAATTTGCGGATATTGATCTGAACCATATCTGAGTCAAATGTCAAGAAAAATGAGGTCTGTACAGTCGTTATTCGCATTATTATCTATTGGCGGTTGGCTATTAGCCGATAGCATCTAGCTTACAGTGATTATATTTATTTACACTCAGTAGTCATTCAAGCTAGTAGCTAATAATGCGAATAACTTGTAAAATATCACATTTTGTGGTAGTAACAGCTTTACTAAACTTTTGAAACTTAGTAAAGTGTTTGAGATCGCACAACAAGTATGCCCTAAGACTAAAGTCAAACTCAGTATTTATCAAAACAAAAATTACATATGGCAAAGATGAATTTTGGCGGCGTAGAGGAAAACGTCGTCACCCGTGAAGAATTTCCACTGGAACAAGCAAGAACCACTTTAAAAGAAGAAACCATCGCAGTTATTGGCTATGGCGTACAAGGTCCAGGACAATCTTTAAACCTCAGAGACAATGGTTTTAATGTAATCGTAGGGCAACGGAGTCCTTCCAAATCGTGGGATAAAGCCGTGAAAGATGGCTGGATACCTGGCGAAACCCTCTTTTCCATCGAAGAGGCTTGCGAACGTGCGACCATCATTCAATATTTGCTTTCCGATGCTGCACAAATCGCACTTTGGCCAACCATCAAGCAATACTTAAGCGCAGGCAAAGCCCTGTATTTCTCGCACGGTTTTGGGATCACCTACAAAGAACGCACGGGTATTATTCCACCCGCCGATGTGGATGTCATTTTGGTAGCGCCGAAAGGTTCTGGTACGAGTTTACGCCGATTATTCGTGGAAGGAAGAGGGCTGAATTCTAGTTATGCTATTTTTCAAGATGCTACGGGCAAAGCTTACGAAAGGGTAGTCGCCCTAGGTATCGGAGTCGGTTCGGGTTATTTATTTGAGACAGACTTTAAGCGAGAAGTTTATAGTGACTTGACAGGGGAACGTGGTACGCTAATGGGTGCAATTCAGGGGCTTTTTGCGGCACAGTACGATCTGCTCCGAAGCAAAGGACACTCACCTTCGGAAGCTTTCAACGAAACGGTAGAGGAGGCTACACAATCTCTTTATCCATTAGTCGCAGAAAATGGAATGGACTGGATGTACGCCAATTGCTCGACTACGGCACAGCGCGGTGCTTTGGATTGGTGGAAAAAATTCAGGG
>JBCDKV010000249.1:0-6982 GCA_038746215.1 Bacteroidota bacterium
ACGAAGAGAACCAAGTGTCCAAGACATCCTCATCTTGTTGCAGATCAGCCAGCTTGACATTCGGGTATTTAGCTTGTGCCTGTGCAAGGGCTTCGGCTTCGGTTGTTGCCACAAAAACGACCTCTTCATAATACCAAGCAGGTATGCGCTGTCCCCACCACAACTGTCGAGAGATACACCAATCGCGTATGTTATCTTCGTTCAGCCAAGAATAGTACATATTGAACATATGCTCTGGATAGAAGGTCACTTCTTTGCTGCGAACCGCCTCTAATGCATCTGCTGCGAACTGTTTCATATCGACAAACCACTGCTTGCTCAGGCGTGGTTCTACTACCGAATCGGTGCGCTCCGAACGTCCAATTTTCGTGCGATAATCCTCTATTTTAACCAGTGCATCCGCAGCCTCTAAGAGTGGTTTGATTTTCTTGCGCGCAGCAAAACGATCCTCACCAACGAGTATTTGTGCTGCTTTGTTGAGCTTACCATCGGGTGTCAATATATCTATGACGGGCAATTCGTGGCGTTGCCCTACTTCATAATCATTTGGATCGTGAGCAGGCGTGATTTTCAATGCCCCTGTACCAAAATCAAGCTCCACGTAGGTATCTGCAATGATTGGAATGGCACGATCTATCAGAGGAATGATCGCTGTTTTACCAATCAAGTGTTGAAAACGCTCGTCTTCGGGATGAACCGCAATTGCCGTATCTGCCATGATGGTCTCGGGACGCTGCGTTGCAATGGTAATGTACTCCTCATTTGTTCCTTCGATCCGATAGCGAATGTGGAACAAACGAGCATTTTCCTCTTTGTAAATAACCTCTTCGTTCGAGAGCACGGTTTGTGCTTCCGAATCCCAATTCACCATTCGCAGTTTGCGGTAAAGCTTACCTTTCTGATACAAACTAACAAATACTTCCAAAACCGCTGCGGATAGTTTTGGCTCCATCGTGAATCGTGTGCGTTCCCAATCGCAAGAAGCACCTAATTTGTGTAATTGGTGCAGGATTTTTCCACCGTACTCTTCCTTCCACTTCCAAGCGTGTTCCAGAAATTCTGCTCGTGTCAAATCCGATTTCTTGATGCCTTCTGCTCGCAGTTTTCTTACCACTTTTGCCTCCGTTGCAATAGAAGCATGATCTGTCCCTGGCACCCAACAAGCATTTTTTCCTTCTAGTCGTGCCTTGCGAATCAGAATGTCTTGTATGGTATTGTTCAGCATATGTCCCATGTGTAGGACACCCGTTACGTTGGGCGGTGGAATAACAATTGTGAAGGGTTCCCGTTCGTCTGGTTCGGAATGAAAGTAGCCTTTTGCCATCCAGTAGTCGTACCAACGGGCTTCTGTCGTACTCGGATCGTAATGTGTGGAAAGATTCATTTTTTACTGCTCATTTATATTTTGGCGTACACAAAGTTTCTGGTATTGCTTCGAACAAGCTCTTGGTCAATTCCTTGAAATCGCGCAACAAGTATGCCTAAGGGCTTTTATGGACGGAAACACAAATGTTCAGTTATGTTTCCGTCCGAAGAAATTTACTAAGCATACTTGTTGCTCAATTTTCATACATTGACTCAGGATGTTTCCAAATAAAATATTACCAAAACTGAGACTTTGTACACACCTAATTTATATTTTGATCTTGATCATACTCAACAAAAAAGTGGCTATATTTTGTTCCCAAAAGTGCGCAAAGGTAAGAGCTTGTTTGGATTTTTCCTGCCTGATAACCAACATTTTACGAATCTGACTGCATGAAAAATGAGTTCCGTATCCAGATATGCAACTAATTTTTCACCTTGTCAGAACCACAACCTGCTGATTATCAGTTTGTAAAAATTTCAAACGCCTACTGAGCGGTAAGTTCCAAGGATTGCCGAGCAGTTGGTAACAGTAGGCTCGACAATCCTAAGGGCTTACCGATCCAGTGGGGTTCAAATTCCAATCTTATAAGAGTAGTCTCTCAAACAAGCGCTAAGCTTTTTTGGACAAGTTGATCCAAAATAAGAAAGCCACTCCATGAAGGTGAAGTGACTTTCGAGTGTCGGTGGGATGGACACAATTTAATTTTTGTGGCTGATTATGCACTTACTTCAAAAGCTATGAAACGAAATAATCGCTTTGACAACTGCATCTTCTTTAAGTGATGGCATCAGTCTGAATAGAAAATGATAGCTATCCACTGCTTCTTCTAGCGTATCGTGGAACAGTTGGAAAGCTTCGTCTCTTCTTTGCACCATCAGCAAACAAGCCACCTTGCACAAGGCTAAATCTATATTGACCGTATATAATTCTGCATCTTCCAACAACTGGAATGCTGCTTTTGTCTGTCCCCGTTCTATCAAGAATTGTGCGTAGTGAAACCAATAAATCGCGGTTTCTGGAGCGGTATCTACTGCATTCTGAAAATGATGAGCAGCTAATCTATGATTGCCTTGACCTTGGTAAGCAAATGCCAAAGCCAAATAGTACTCTTCTCGGTATTCGTCTACCTGAATCGCCTTTTCGTAAAATTCAATCGCCAAATCCCAGTTCTCTTCCTTCGCATAGCACAATCCTACATAATAAAATACTTCATCTTCTTGCATCGACTCTAAGAGTGCTGCCTGTGCCAAATAGTTTTTGGCTGGTCTGATCTCACCAAGATGATAGTGACACTGCGCTGCTTTGAGGTAAAGGTCAGCATCGGGTTCAAATAATCCTAGTATTTCTTCGTAAGACCGCAAAGCCTCTTGATAGTATTTGAGTTCGTAACAAATTTCGGCGCGGTCGCGGTAGGCAAACTCCAAATTTTCGTCGACCAAATAAGCATATTCATAAGCTTCTATAGCGGCTTCGTAATTGCCGAGGTAAGCGTGTGCTTGTCCCATATTGTGCCAAGCCTTGGAAGAATAGGCATCTACTGCCAATAAGTCGTCGTAAAACTGAATGCTCTCTTCGTATTGCTTCGACATTTCTGTACAAAACCAAAGCTTATCTAGAGCCGTCTTATTGGAAGGCGTTATTTCGAGCAATGCGGTTAGTGCATCGAACATATCGTCGTATCGCTCCAAATGCTCATAAATTAGGGCTTCCTGCATCAATATTTTGCTGGATACGTACTCGGATTTGAGCAATTCTAGCAGTGCTAATGCCTCTACGTGCTGTCCCAAAACATGAAATGCTTCGGCTTGCAATAGCGTTATTTCTACTTCATTGGGAATAATGACGGCTGCCTTTTCCAGAACGCTTAGGGCTTGCTCGGCTCGGTTGTCCTGAATCAGAATAGCCGCTTTACGCAGGTAAAGATTGCCCGAAAACTGGTGGCAACCAATGGCGTGTTCTAGTATCTCTAATGCACGCGGCTGCTTGCCTTCTTGCTCGTAGTATTCCACCAGACGGAGGAAAAAATCTTCCTCGAAGAAGGCATTTCCACCGTTTCTAGTACTGGTTTCATATTGAGAAACTAGATGAGATAATGTCGTTGAATGGTCAAATTCTCTAAAATTCATACTGCTCAGAAATTAATAGATTATTAAGCAATCTATTTACAATGTTCTGAGAGTAAAAAGGAATCGGATCAGTAGGACGTATTATAGAACTTAAAAACTGAATGAAGTATCGGAAGCAGTAAAGTATATATTTGCTTCAAATGTTTTTTAGAGGAAAAAGAAAAGTGATTTTTCTCTTTCCTTTAAAAGGAACGGATAGCTTCATTAAATTGGATGTAGATTTTTTGATTCAAATAGTTGCTGAATTTTTAAGTTTTAAGAATAGCGACTAATAATTTTTTCCTTTCTGCTCTGAAAACTGGTAAACGATTTAGATTGTATGTTGCATCAAATAGATGCATTTGGTAATTACGACTATAAAATTAGCCAAAACTCCTTTTTTAACTACGACAATTCTATCTCAAATAAGGAAGCGGTAGATTTAAATTAGGGAATGGTGAAGATATTAGAGATACTTATAAAATGTTAATTTATAATATGTTATGAATCTTAATATGTTCTTTGAATTGCTTCCTCTGGATGCCAGTTTATACTTGTTCACACAAAAAAATGTTACAAGTCCAAAGATTTTTTTCGACGGAATATGATATGTAACGGACAAATAATAACTTCCCAATTTGTGACCAAGCGTAGGTAAGGCATCCCGTCCGCTAGCGGTTCTCTTCGTTGAAAAGATACTTAATCTTTTCTGCAAGCAACACTGCGAGAATGTTAAAAAGCCTCGCCAGCCAGAAGGATTCCTGCGTTTAACTCAGAAAAGGGAATCCTTGCATCCCTTTTGCTGAGTAGTATCAGAACAAAATCTGCTCAGTCAAAATGAGGGACTTATTTTTTGTCCGTTACTATGCTCAAATATTCAAACGGTAATGCGTGTAATAGATGATTGCCTGCAACTTTTCAATCTTCATAGCATACAATTTCGATTTGATGAATTCATAGAGACTATCTGCTTCATTAATTGGATTCAATTGAATATAAATATCAGGTGAGGACAAAACTAAATGTGCTAATTCAGATGTTGTCAAGGAAAAACTGATGGTAGTATTTTTCTTCGAAGTCAGCTCAATATTATCGCTATCGTTAATCAAATCTGAAAAATCGTCGTCGTGTCGATAAACGATCTCACTTTGGGGTTTAGATAGATTCAGCTGGGCATAAATTTCATCGAGTACCACTTCAAAATCATAAATTAAAAGCGATGCTTTGGGTTGAGCCACGCTGAGGATTTCTGCTAGCAGTTGCGGAGACTTTGCGTAAAACAAAACACCTGCTAGCGTTATTAAATCAAAGTGTTGTTCAGGAAAATCTAGGCGTGCTTTATTGTAATATTGGTAAGTAATTTTTTCGTGCTTCACTGCCTTTGCAAGCATATCGTAGCTAGGGTCGATTCCCACAATGGTTTCAGCAAATACAGTGAGTGCCAAACTTGATCTTCCAGTCCCACAACCAATATCCAAAGCCCGATTGAATAGGTGCGGTAATGGTAGTGCTTGATGCAATATGCGGCGATGCAAAGGTGGACGATAAGCGGCATAATGATACGCCATATCCTCATTATAGTCTTCTCTAGTCATTGATTACAATTTTGTCTGATTATTAAATTCATCGAAGCGATTAAAAACTTCTGCTATTCGATCTGTTGATAATGTTGATTTGTAGATGCTGCAATTCGAAGTCAAAAGTATTTTTCTGCTAAGAGCTTGTTTGGGGAAGGATTGAACTGTAAATCAGTAGTTTACGGTTCTGGCGAAGAAAATAATAGCGACTTTATCAAGATAAACGAGCGATTATTTTCAAAGTCAGGTTCGGAAAATAATGGTTTACAGGAAGATAATGCTCCAAACAAGCTCTAAACAAATTAGGGCTATACGAAGTCTCAGTTCTGTTAACATTTTACTTGGAAACTTACTGAGCATACTTGTTGCGCAATCTCAAAAGCTTCACCAAGATTTATTTCAAGGATTGCTTAAAACTTCGTACACGCATATAAACAAATCAACAATTTAAACAAAACGACGAAGCCTAGCTTTTGTCGATTGCCACACAAAACTTATATATAATTTATATACAATCTTCCACATTCATTAACTTTGCCACAGCAAATCAGCAATTAATGAAGCACATCATATTCTTCTGTTTTTCGATATGGCTACTACTCACCACCTGTAAGTCACCCATACCAGAAACTTACGACAATAGCACAGCTATAGCCCAGTCAATATCTGCGAATTCAAATAACAAAAAACCTAAAAATATTATTCTGATGATCGGTGATGGTATGGGGCTGACACAGATCACAGCGGGCATGTACATCAATGGAAATCAACTGAATCTAGAGGGTTTTCCAGTTGTTGGTTTGCACAAATCTTACTCTGCTGATGCACTAGTAACAGATTCTGCTGCTGGGGCGACTGCCTTTGCCTGCGGGATTAAAACCTACAACGGAGCAGTGGGCGTCGATCCTGATACGACTGCGCATAAAACCATTTTGGAGTACGCAGCAGAAAATGGACTTGCCACGGGACTGTTGGCCACTTGCAATATTACCCACGCCACACCAGCTTCTTTCATTGCGCATGTTCCTCAGAGAAGCAGGTACGAGGACATTGCTACTTTTTTCTTGAAAACAGAAATAGATTTTTTCATGGGTGGTGGTAAGAAGTATTTTGACCAGAGAGACAGCGATGATCGTAATCTCTACGCAGAACTAAAAGAAAAAGGCTATCAGATTTCGGATTACTTCAAAGCAGACTTTGATGATCTTGTCATCAGTAAGAGTAAAAAGTTTGGCTATTTTACGGCTAATGAAGAACCGCTTCCAAAGTCTCAAGGGCGAGACTATTTGCCCTATGCTGCTCGGGTAGCTAGTTCTTTTTTGAGCCGCAGAGGAGCGGACAAGGGATTTTTCTTAATGGTGGAAGGCTCGCAAATTGATTGGGGTGGACACGCTAATAATTCGGATTACATTATCAGCGAAATGATCGACTTTGACGAAGCGATTGGTGAAATACTAGCCTTTGCTCGTCGGGACAAAGAAACCCTAGTTATTGTGACTGCCGACCACGAAACGGGAGGCTATGCGATCAATCCAGGTTCTACGCAGGACAGCATCATTGGTGCATTTACATCTGGCTATCACACCGCCGCCATGATTCCTGTGTTTGCTTACGGGCCAGGCGCAGAAGCGTTCAGAGGTATCTATGAGAACACCGCTATTTTTGATAAGATGAAAGCAGCTTTTGCTTTTGAAGACAAAGATTGGTAAGTTTATCCACTCGTTTGACATTCTTTCTTGAAAACAGCCTTCGTCAATGTAAGAAAATCGCACAACAGGTATGCTTAGTAGGTCTCTTCGGACGGAAACACAAATTTCAACTTATTTTCAGAGAAAAATAAGTTGAAATTTGTGTTTCCGTCCATAAAAACCCTTTGAGCATACTTGTTGCGCGATCTGAAGGGATGTACTAAGGCTTACTTTGAGGATTGC
>JBCDKV010000250.1:0-6980 GCA_038746215.1 Bacteroidota bacterium
AATTTTCGCTTTAGTTTTTTGCCATTTGCTTCCAAAGTGGTTGTGTAAGTACCCGCTTGTAAGTCTTTCACCAACCAATCTATTATGGTCAAATCTCTATCGTTTTCTACCCCTTTCGTATCTTCAAATTTTATTTCCATCTTCTTCCCATTCGGATCGTACACTGCCCAGTTTCCAGAAGAATTGAAATTCATCCCCAGTTCAAAACGTATTTTTTCCTGTTCAGGAAACACGATCACCTCAAGGTGTACCTTACGCTTATTACTCGCTTTGGTCGTAATTTCTATGACCCCGTCGCTACCTTTCTCTCCATACTTTTCTAAAGCTGCTTCTCCTTTCAATACATTGATTTCACTAATATCATCGGGATCAATAGTCTTAAGATGCGCTTTGGGTTTCTTGCCCACTACTCGACCATCAATGACGATAAGCGGCTGTTCTTTCTTATCGGACTTGACTTTGATATCAACACGCTTTTCGTCATCTTCCAGCGAAAGGATTTTTCTTGACTTTGTTTTGTCCGCTAACTTAGCAGTACGAGTACGCACATTAATGAAAGTATCTACCGTGCCAGTCTCATTTTTTGAGAGCCTAATCCTATCAATATATAGCCCTTGTTCCTCATTGTTTAATTTTTCCAAGCGCTCAATCATTTGCTCCATATTTTCTCCTTTCGGCGAAGCATTTGCTCTTTTTATACTCAAATCGAGACCAGAAGCATCCTCTTCCACCTGTATGGAATAGGTAGTATCATACTCCCAGTCCCCATTCTCGTTCAGAACCGCATTTACGTGATATTCAAAGTCGTCCTCCGTGTCGTCGCTGAAAGCCGTCTCAAATATTTGTTTCAGTTCGGTGCGTTCATCATCTGATAAATTGCCTGCTAGCTCTCCAATGATGATAGCATACTCTCCTGCTTGGATTCGTTTTTCCAGTTCTACTGGACTAAGCTGATCGCTCGTTAGCGACGGTACGCCCTGCTCATCATTAAAAAGTCTACCTTGCTTGCTGGCTAGGCTACCTTTTGTGTAAAAAGCGACTTCCTGCTCCGTAAATGCGCAATAGTCATATGCTTTTACATCTATTTGTCTCAATTCTTCTAGGGAAGCAAGCTTGCCATCTATGTAAATCATTGGTGCTTCTTCCGAGCGATAGAACAAATCCAGATTACCCGATTCGGGGATGATTGGACTGATTTGGATATTGGGTGGGAAAGTATCTACTACAACTGTGTTCGCAGGTGTCAAATCCTGCCTTTCTTCCAATGAGATCGGTTCATAAAAAGCTACTGTTACCATCGCAATCGCTAGCAGTATCATCAAAATGCCGCCTTTCTTTTGCCGATTGGGTGAATTGTATTGTCCAAATAAACGATGTATCCTAGTGGTGAATGCGCCCTGATTTTTAGTCGCTGCCATAGCCAAATTAGTTTTAATTGAATAATGATTAATTTGCAATTGCGTCAGGGTTTGAGCATAAAGCATAGGTGCTGGATGAAGCCCTAAGACCAGATCATCGCAACAATGTTCTCTTTCCGCTCGCACTTGACGCGAAATCCACCAGAAAGCAGGATGATAAAAAAATAAAGTTTCTAAACTCGACTGCAACCAATTGACCAGATAGTCATAGCGCCGAATATGTGCCAACTCATGCAGTAGCAACACTTCCACTTGTGCCGTCGATAGTCCCGTCAATAAACCTACGGGAACTAAAATGATGGGTTTGAAATGACCAAAAGTGATGGGTTCATCCAGCGATTTACAAGTCAAAAACTGTACGTTGCGCTGAATGCCAAGCTGTGCTTGCAGTTCGGATAAACGATGCTCCCATTGTTTTGGAACAGGATTGCTGTGAAGACGCTGCAGGTTTTTCAATTGAAAAAAGCCCTGTACCATGAGTATGGTGTAACAGCAAATACCAAATAGCCAAGCCATGACCAAATAGGGCAGATACTGCTCCACTGCGATCATCCAAGTTTCCCAACTGGCAGTTCCCTCCGCAGATTCCAACGGCATCATTTTATCTGTCCAAGTATTATTTTCTAAATCGGGTAGATTTTCTATTATCACAGGGACGATGGGTTCGTAGTAGTAGCCAAAAGTGACACCAGCACCAATCAGTACCGCAAACATCGCCACCAATGACCATCCGTATCGCAAGTGCGCAGATTGGTTGGAACTAATGGATAGCAGAGCTTTGAGCAGCAAAGCAATCAGTGCAATTTGCCAAAGGCTGTGTACCAACGTCCAACCCAGTGCAGTAGCAATCGTGAGCCATTGTGGATCAGTCATTTTCTTTATTTTTTTGTTGATTCAACCAAGTTTGCAGTGCTTCTAGTTCTTCCGCAGTCGTTTTGCTCTGCCCGAGTGCGTGCATCGCTAATTTCACTGCCGAACCTTTGTACGCCTTGCGCAGTAAGCGATCCGATAGTTTTTGTTGTATTGCTTCTTCCTGCGGAATAGCAGTGTACAAATATTTACTACCGACTTTTTCGCGTTGCAACACCTCTTTGTCAGTCATGCGCTCTATCTGTTTAGAGATTGTCGTATAACCTACTTGTTGTTCCGTGTCGCGTTGCTCATTGATGCGCTCGTGCACCTTTCTGATGGTGCTAGCTGGTTCGTCCCAGAGTATTTGCAAAATCTCTAGTTCTGCATCCGTTGGTTGGAAATCATTCATTACTTTCTGATTTTGAGGACATGTAATATTACATTGCTATCTTCCAATGTTAGAGCATGTTTGGAGTATTATCTTCCTATAAACCAATATCTTATGAACTTGGCTTTGAAAATAATAGCTCATTTATCCCGATAAAATCCCAATTATTTTCTTCGCCAAAACCATAATCTATTGATTTATAGCTCGATCCTGCTCCAAACAAGCTCTTAAGCGCGCTTTACATATGTAACATTTTCTGATAGCAGTGCAATATTTCATATCCTTAATTAGGCTATGATCATATTACCTATTGCAAATATTACGACATCTGTCGTAAAAAACAAATTTAACTACGACAAATGTCGAATTTTAACATTTAGATTTAAGATATGAGCCATTTTTTGGTAAAAGTGGACTTTTTATGCCTCATGGGTTTTGGAAATAGAGGTACTGTAACTATCTTGAAACTTACTATTTAGTTATGCGAATAACGACTGCACAGGTATTATTTTTCTTGGCATTTGACTCAGATATAGTTCAGGTCAATATCCGTAAATTGAGCAACAAGTATGCTTCGTAATTCTCTTCGGACGGAAACACTTGTTGCGCGATCTCGAACGCTCCACTAAGTTTCAAAAGTTTAGTAAAGCTGTTACTGCCCCAAAATGGAGTATTTCATCCGTTATTCGCATTAGTTAGTAGTTTTTGATAGATATGATTAAACATATGAAAGATTTAAAATACATACTCGCCTACACCATCCCATGCTCTGCTTTTCTAGCGATTTATTTACAAGGTGCTTGGTCATACAGCACGATTATTTATGCTTTTGTAATCGTTCCAGTACTAGAAGTTTTTCTACCACAGCCTACAGAAAATTTAGCTGCGGAGGAACGAGCCGAAAAGCTGAAATCCAAATTTTTTGACTATTTGCTGTATCTGAATTTGCCGATTATTGGTATTTTATTGGTCTATTATTTTCAGACTATTGCTACTACGTTACTCACCACTGCTGAGATCACTGGACTGACACTAAGTATGGGGACGATGCTAGGTGCTTGTGGCATCAATGTGGCGCACGAATTGGGACATCGTGCTGATAAGGGTGAACAACTATTGGCTAAAATCCTATTGCTGCCCGAATTATATATGCACTTTTTCATTGAACACAATCGCGGGCATCACAAAAATATCGCTACCGATCTTGATCCCGCCAGTGCTAAATATGGCGAGCCTTTGCAGTTGTTTTGGCTGCGTTCTGTCTTCGGTGGCTATCGCAATGCTTGGATACTGGAAGCCCAGCGTTTGCAGAGAAAAGGGAGGTCTATTTTGAGTTGGCAGAATGAGATGCTGCGCTTTCAGGCGATTCAGCTTGCGTATTTAGTCAGCATTGGACTCATTTGGAACTGGCGAGTCATGGGCTTTGCGGTGCTGGTCGCGGTCATTGCGTTTTTGCTGTTGGAAACCATCAACTACATTGAGCATTATGGGCTGCGGAGAAAAAAACTGGCGAGTGGTCGCTACGAAAAAGTGAACGTGCAGCATTCTTGGAACTCCAATCACGAATTTGGTAGAATTATCCTTTACGAATTGACACGGCATTCTGATCACCATTTCAAATCCAATAAGAAATATCAAATCCTCGATCATCACAATACGTCGCCACAACTACCACTCGGCTATCCGACTTCTATGTTGATGGCATTGGTACCGCCCTTGTGGTTTGCAGTAATGGATCGGGAAGTGAAACAGTACAAGGCGAGGCTGGAGGTGGGTTAGATTTGCTAAATTTCAAAAATTTACTTGTTGGGCACAAAATTACCGAATCACCACGCCTTCCAAAAAAGGTTCGCCCAACATCTCATTCATCATCGCCTGAATTTTATCTTTTCCGTAACTCAATTCCTGACGCAAGGGTGCAGAATTGACAGAAATAAACAGCTTTTTGCGATAAATCTTGACTTCGGTCGTATGTCGAACGATGCTATTGCCCATCGTCTTTGTCCAATGCGCTTTCACCTTGGCTTGATATAAACGATGCTTAAATTTTTTGGAATCTTCGATGAAAACTTTGAGGGCGTCCTTTAATGTGAGATCATTTGATGGCATAGCGTTTGTTTATGTTCTAATGAATAATTTAGGGAATATCAGGTTATGCTTTTATTACTAATGCGAATAACGACTGTACAAATCTCATTTTTCCTGACATTTGCCTTAGATATAGTTCAGGTCAATATTCATAAATTGAGCAACAAGTATGCTCAGTAATTCTCTTCGGACGGAAACACCGATTCTCAGTCATTTTTCTCAGAAAAAATAACTGAGAATCGGTGTCTCCGTCCATAAAAAATCTTTAGGCATACTTGTTGCGCGATCTCAAACACTTTACTAAGTTTCAAAAGTAAAGCTGTACTGCCGCAAGATGGAGCATTTTACCCGTTATTCGCATTACTAAGAACAAGCTACCGCCCTTCATGTGATCTTCCCTTTTCCTCTCCTTTTCGTATCTCGGCGGCTTCTATTTCTAATCGTTTCCGTTCTTTGGGACTGAGTTCGTTTGCTCTGATCTTGTCCAAATTGGGTTGCCCAGCTTCGATCCAAGCAGAGTACCAAACGCAACCCAAAGCGTGTACAGCGGCAGTCATGCGTCGTTCCACCATGCCATCCATTCTATCGTGATAAGCTTTTGCAAAAGCTTCGCATTGCGTGCGTGTCGTTCTGCCCAAACGCTCTTCGTAGCACATTTGTTGATCTTCGGGAAATTTTTCGCGCAAATCCTGCTCAATCAATAGCACAGAGTCTAAAAGAGCATGACTCTCTTTAACCATTTGCCAAAAAAACTGCCTTGGATTTTCAAAATACTGTGATTTGCCAACAAAAAAATCATAGGTATCATCTGCGTAGAGTTCTGGCAAGCGACTCTCCCAAAAAGCGTGGATGCCTACTTGATTGGTTAGTTGTCCATTGTAGTTTTCCGTAGTATGGAGTGGCACGTGTGCATCACCGACATAGTGTCCTATTTCCGCCGAAAGCCGCAAAATACGCGTCTGGTTTTTCTGTTTAAACGCCTCCACCAATTGATAATAAAACCGCTGTAAATTATAAGGTAGGATGCCATATTCCGAAAAGCGATCTACGGCAAAGGCTTTTTGACAATCAATTGGGTCGGCAAGCAGTTGATTTAAAGAATCGCAATTGATATTCCATTCGTCTTCGTAGTATTCGGGTAGGATGTTGCTTTGGAAAAAATTTCTGTACGGATTTCGATTTTGGTACAAAGAAAATTCTACCCTCGAAAACCGATTTCGACCAAACAAATGCGCCGTATCGCCACGACTATCTATGGCATAGACATCTGTGAATTTTGCCAGCGCATCTATCCAATTTTCGGGAACTTCCTCGAATGGCTGCTCGCCCCAATGGTCTATATCTATATAGTGTCGGACGGCTTCGTGCCGAGTTGCGTAGCGTCTTTTGTCTGGATCGACAGCATGTTCCGTAATAAATTCAATGTGTTTTTTGTAGAACCCAATCATTTCGGTGGGCAGCGTGAAGACCGCCATACGATTAATGCGCCGATGCCCGAAAAAGCCCCAGCTCTCCAGTACAGGATAGTGGAAGTTCGTGCTGGTGATGAATACGATTACTAAGAATAGAATTTTTAGGAATGCTTGCATTTTTGTCGTTTAAAATAATGCTCGGAAGACACTGAAAATTAGAATCCAAACTGCTTGTCGCAAAATTTGCAAAGGTTTTCGAGATGTTGATGTGAATTGCAAAAGTAGCTAACACTTTAGTCTTCAAAAAATTGAGGTAAGTCAAAAACGAGAATTACTGACTCGTGGTATTTGTTATTGTTGATTAGGGCTGTACAAAGTCTCAGTTTCGTTGACATTTTACTTAGAAATAGCCTGAGCCAATGCAAGATAATTGAGCAACAAGTATGCTCAGGAAATCTCTTCGGACAAAAACCTTTGGGTATACTTGTTGCGCGATCTCAGGAGCTTTCTCGGAATTGTTCTGAATATTGCTTAAGACTACACGCCTAAATGAAAATTAGCAATTTGGAAAGAATGTCAAGCGAGTAGACAAGCTTCGACGGATTACCCTACTTATCAACCACTCCCTCAACAACAGAAAGAACAGTACAAACCTAAAGTGTTATGAAACAGACATTTAGTGTTTTTGACAAATCCATTTCAAAAATTTTAGAAAGTATGCTGCACGGAATGTTTAGATTTGCGTACAGTTTTCTCAAATAGATAATTAAGTGCTTACGAAGTTTTTAGCAATGTTCTAAATAAGCTTTCGTCAATTCCTTG
>JBCDKV010000251.1:0-6970 GCA_038746215.1 Bacteroidota bacterium
AAAAGAGAAGCAGATTACATAGCTACACTAGCCGCTTTTCTTAGTGTTTCTAAGTGTCCTTAGTGTTTCAATTTGTGTTTTGTCCAGTAGTGTATGTAACCATCACTTCATATCGACTGCTACCACTCGCTTCTTCCGATTCAAAAACTTTTCTCGCACGACTTCCTGCACTGTTTTTTGATCAATTTTACATTCCAGCCAAGAAATAATATCTAAATACAAAAATGGTCTACGCTCGAAGCGTTTGTACTGTGCTTTCTCTAGTTTTTCCTTCAAATCAATGAACTCTTGTTTCAATTGCGAAGGACGCATACGGGGTGTCCGCCGGAGAAAGCGAAAAATTTCGCGCTGCACTTCGTGTATGTCTTGCATTTTTCCGACGAAGCGGTAAACGGACTTAATCTGGTATTCGACCAAACGTTCATTGCCCAATTCAAAATGCGCCATCAAATTCAAAATCCGCGCAAAACATTGAATGTCCTCACGGTAATCGGGATTTCGCTGATTGATGATGAGATTTAAGTAGTCAATCGCCTTGCTATTATCGCCACTTCCAAAATATAGACAAGCAATTTTGTAGTAGAACAACATGACGCGATGATCGTCCCAATTGTAAACATCCGCATCAATAATTTTCATTAATCCATCGACCAGTTTAATTCCTTCGGTATAAGTACCCTCCATGAAATGCCGATCAATTTCGTGGATGTAATAGTATAAATAGTAAAGTCCTTGCGTGTTATTGGTGCGCTGTATTTGGTCGGTGTGTTCGAGTTCCTCCAGTTTTTTCAGATTGAGCATAAAAGCATCGTAATGCCAAAGGTTGAAAAGTGTCCCCATTAAGTTGTGGAGAGCTTTGAGGTAAAGTGGCGTTTCGTGAACAATCATATCGGGATAATCATAGAAGGTGTTCACCCAATTCTGATTGTGACGATAGCTCATCGTAAAATTCTGAATAATATGATAGTACCAAGTGCAAGTCTGATTGTAATTGATACGCTCGAAAAAGTCCATTTCTTTACTTTTTCGCTTCGGTAAATTGGAATGAAAGAAGTTGCGCACCATCATGTAATCTTTCTCATTACGCACGAAACCCGTTTTCAAGTACAAGCCGTATAGTCGAATACCGAGATTAGAATACTCATTGATTTTGAGGAGTTTATTGTAAATATCTGCGGACTCTTCGGTGAGTTCTTCCGCTCGGGTTTCTATACTTCTGGTGATGTACTGGGACTCAATATGTTTTTCGAATTCTACGATTTCCAACGCCAATAAATTGCGCTTAGTCTCAATCGCTTTTTGCTTAGTTTTACTTAGAATGTCTAGGCTTTGTCGATACAATCCTTTGTTGTAAAGTACTCTAGCGTAGTCGATATATTCACGAATTTCGGTGTCTAAATCGTAATTTCTATTCAGCAAACGCAGGCTGATGAGTAGCTGCTTATATAGGTGTGCCTTTAAATTGGAGAGTTGCCGTTTTTTGATGTCTGGGAATTTTTTCAGGATTTTCTCCTCGTCATAAGTTCCGTACTTGTCTAGGAAGTCAAATAATTTTAAAAAGAGAATGTCATCTGACGCCTGATTGCGTCGAACAAAAATCCTGAAATGCCGCTTTTCTGACCTTGTGAGCGAGCCAATCAACTGAACAAGGTCGTCTGTCTTCTGTTTTGGCATTGTAAATATGCTTTTTTTACCACTTTGAAAATCAATTACTTACATCCTATTACATACGATTAAAGTCTTGTATTAGAATACACATTTTAGTTTTAATTAGCAGTTAGGGAAGGATAAATTTGAATAAAACAAACATACAGGTTTTTTCTACGATAAAAAATTTCCGTCCTGTTTTCTAAATCCCTTCGACTGGACAAACGAACAAATACAAAACACTTTTCAAAGGAATTAAAAACTAACCATATATGACTAATAGACAAGTCCACATATTCGATACGACCCTACGCGATGGAGAACAAGTGCCTGGCTGCAAACTAAATACAGAACAAAAATTGGAGATTGCGTTCGAGTTGCAAGCACTAGGAGTAGATGTAATTGAGGCAGGTTTTCCGATTTCTAGCCCAGGCGATTTTCGTTCGGTAGAAGTCATCTCAGAACACATCAAAGATACTGTGATCTGCGGTTTGTCTAGAGCGGTAAAAAAAGACATCAAGGCCGCAGCGGAAGCACTTAAAAAAGCAAAACGCCCTAGAATCCATACGGGCATTGGCACTTCGCCCAGCCACATTCAATATAAATTACGAACAACACCCGAAAAAATTATTGAGCGTGCCGTGGCTGCTGTTAAATACGCGAAGCAATTTGTGGAAGACGTTGAGTTTTATGCCGAGGACGCAGGCAGAACCGATAACGAATACCTAGCACGTGTGGTAGAAGCCGCCATTAAAGCAGGTGCTACTGTACTGAATATTCCAGATACCACGGGCTACTGTTTGCCACAGGAATACGGCGAAAAAATCAAATACCTCAAAGAAAACGTGAAAGGTATCCATAAAGCAATTATTTCTACGCATTGCCACAACGATTTGGGGCTGGCAACGGCTAATTCGGTATCAGGTGCGCAATACGGTGCGACACAAATCGAATGTACCATTAATGGCATTGGTGAACGGGCAGGAAATACTTCGTTAGAAGAAGTCGTGATGGTGTTGAAGCAACACGATCACTTAGGACTATACACTAATATCAACACCAAACTACTCAATCCAGTGAGTCAATTGGTCTCCGAAAAAATGGGAATGCCCGTGCAGCCCAACAAAGCAATCGTGGGCGCAAATGCTTTTGCACATTCTTCTGGCATTCATCAAGATGGCGTCATCAAACGAAGAGATACCTACGAAATCATTGATCCCGTAGAAGTCGGCGTTGATCATTCCAAAATTGTCTTGACCGCCCGTAGTGGAAGGGCTGCCCTTGCTTATCGTGCTAAGAACATTGGCTACGACCTTACCAAAGATGAGTTGGATGTGGTTTACAAAGAATTTCTCTTGCTAGCTGATCGTATTAAAGAAGTAGAGAATGATGATCTGCAACAGATTATTGTCAGTAATGTTAGAGCAAAGCAAGCGGCTTGATGATTTTTTAGTTAAAGACTTGGTAAGTTTTGAAACTTGCCAAGTCTAGACGTACCATTTCAGTGGTGGAAAAGAGATTTACCGAGCATATTTATTGCACGATTTTCTTACATTGGCTCAGGCTGTTTTCTGTCAAGAAAAATGAGATTCTGTACACTACTAAAAAGAAATAATACCTAAAAATCACCCAAAGCTTCCTCCACAAAAACTGCCCACCTCGCTTCCCAAACTGCAAGTGCTTTGGCTCGTTCTTCTTCCGTCACAGCAGCATACAAAAGACCATTTCTACTCAATTGCTTCAGATCAGCTAGACCCAATTCCCACGCCATATAAATTGACCAATAATCATAGCTCAGACCTGCATAGTCAAGGATCAGTGGATCGTCCGAGCTAATGGAACAGTTGATGCCCCTACGTAAATACGTGCTAGCTGGGTGGTTGCGTAGATCGCGGATGTAGCCCAAAATCTGATTGCTCAAAGGATTGATTTCGAGGCAAATATCTTTTTCTTTCACTGCTTCTAAGAGGCTTGGAAAACGGAAAAGATTGAGACCATGACCAATACGCTTCGTCCCCAACAGAACAGCATCATACAAATTATTAGAAGACGCCCAGTTGGATTCACCATCGTGTAGATATAGTGGTAAATCTAACTGATCTGCTCGTTCCATAGAGTCCAATTTCAGGAAAAGTGGCGCGTGAAATAGAGTCGTATTGCCTGCATCTTCTTCCGCCACCAAATCAAAACCACGCATCCATTTCGGGTGGCGTTTTCGAAACTCATAGATCGTTTCAATTTCTTCCCAAATAGCAGCGCGATTTTTAAAGCGCAGTCCAGCGTAAATGATATTGAACGTGAAATCGGGATCAATGGCTTGCATATTCCGCTCAATCTGTTCCAATACTTTCACCGAAGCTTCGATATCGATGGCTGTTGGCGTGTAGTCTATGGTGTAGAGCTGACCAAAAGAAGTGCTGCGCAATTCAGCGTGCTGCACCTGATCTGCTGCCAAGAGTTGCAAGCCATGGGTGATATAATCGGCGTACACTTTTTCGTAGCTGATGAAACCATAAATCCGTTGAAAGATCAACTCAAATTCCTGCCAAATATCCACAGAATCGCGATCTATGCTTTGGTCGAAAGTGAGTAAAGCTCGCATTTCCTGCCCGAAATCAGCTTGCTTGGCGGCTAGTTTTGCAACTGATTGAAATCCATCGGGGACTTGATCCGCTGCGAAAGCATACAGTTGTCCTTTGGTGTACTTGTCCGTGGTCGTAGACCAATATACATGCATTTCAGGCAATTGTTTGGCTTTTTCGATGATCCAGTCTGCCTGCCCGATAGCAGCGGCGTGTATATGCAGTGCGCCACCCTTAGGCATTCGCTGCAACAATTGAAACAAAGGATGTGATTCGATATGTGTTTTGGACAAATAGAAATTGCGAGCGGGCGGAAAAAAGTGTTCGGACTGATACCGCTCCAGCCATTGCTGCTGAATATTTCGCATTTGCTCATCCAGTTGCTGTTCTTTAGCGGAAAGCTGTACCTCATAGCTAAAAGACAGTTGCTGATCTCTTGCCACTAGTTGTTGTCGTGCTGTTTGGTAGTCTTCAAAAGTCTTTGGCGTAGAGGTCTTACAAGCCGATAGGAAGAGTAAGAAGATCGAAGCAGACAAGTAAAAGGTATATGTGATGTTCTCTTTCATAGTGGCAAAATTAAGGCGTAATTTGATTCAAATGGTGAGGTGAGCTGAATATATTTCAGCTAGCTTAGCTTGACTTTAGCCTTTTGCTATTAGCTGTTAGCTTGAATTGTAAGTGCTTACAAGTCGGTACGATAAATTTACTTACACTCGCGCTTTTTTACTGAGCGTAAGTAAATATAATCACTATGAGCTAAACGCTATCGGCTAATAGCCAACTGCTAATGGCTAAAGTCGAGCTTATCACACTAGCTAAAAAACTTTTTTCTAAAGATGAAACTATTCAAGCAGTCTTATGTTACAGTTATGTGTTATTTTTGCCAATATAATTACTAAACAATTGATTATCAATTTGTTTTTATATGAATATTTTAGCTTTGAATATGCTTTTAGATCGCATTAGGGCAGTCGCAAAAGAAAACCAATGGGTGGAGTTTAAGGAAAATAATACGGGAGCGGAAGCAGTCGGTAAAAGAATATCTGCACTAGCAAATTCAGCTTGTCTACATGCTCAGCAGTATGGTTACTTAGTCTTTGGGATAGCGGATGAAAGCAAAGCAATAGTCGGCACGGAGAAACATTTTTCTGAGCTTAAACGTGGAAAAGAAGAACTAGAACACTGGATTATTCAGCGATTGAACCCTAGAATAGACTTTCGAGTCTATGACTTTTTCCACGATTCTTCCAAAATATCTATCATTCAAATACCAGCGGCAGTGGCTCAACCTGTTCGGTTTATGCAGAATGCTTACATTAGAATTGGTAGCATTACCAGAAAACTCAACGAATTTCCTGACAAAGAGCGTAAAATATGGCAAAGCACACCCATTGAAAAATTTGAGCATCAGATTGCCCACTCAAAAGTAGCAGTGAATAAACTCAACGCAATTTTGAGTTTTGAAACTTACTTTGAACTGCTGAAACTACCGATTCCCACTCGATTGGATGATATGATACAGAGATTTGAAGCAGAAAAACTGATTATCCGTTCTGGCGACACCTTTAACATCACTAATCTGGGTGCCATTCTATTCGCAAAAAATCTTGAACCCTTCGAAGAACTCAGGCGAAAATCTATTCGCTTGATCGCCTATGAAGGTACCAATAGATTAGCTACGAAAAAAGAATATGAAGAAAAGCGAGGCTATGCAGTGGCTTTCAGCCCGATTCTAAGACTTCTGGATGCTTTCATTCCAGTAAATGAAGTTATTCAGCACGCCCTGCGAACCAATATTAAATTGTACCCAGATATTGCACTAAGAGAACTCATCGCCAATGCACTCATCCACCAAGATTTTTCGATTGGAGGCAGCGGCACGATGATAGAGGTGTTCAAAGATAGAATAGAGATTAGTAACCCTGGCAAGCCCATTATCGATGTACTCCGCTTCATTGATCACCATCCTAGATCAAGAAATGAGAGACTTGCTCACTTCATGCGCCGACTCAATTTTTGTGAGGAAAGAGGTAGTGGTATTGATAAAGTTATTGCTGCCTGTGAAGCTCACCAACTACCTGCGCCCGATTTCATAGATGGAAATGATTACACACGTGCCATTATATATGCACCCAGACCTTGGAAAAAAATGAGTAAGGAAGGTAAAATTAGAGCCTGTTACCAACATTGTACTCTAAAATACATATCTGGCGAATATATGACTAATAGCACACTTAGAAAGCGATTCAACATCGAAGAAAAAAACTACACCACTGCCTCTAGAGTAATAGCGGATACCGCTAAATCCAACTTAATTAAGGATTCCAACCCAATGAATAAATCCAGAAAACACGCCAAGTACATTCCTTTTTGGGCTTCTTAAGATGTGGAAATCTATGTATCGGCTGTTTTGAGACGGATCACCCGGCGCATAATGATAGCCAACGAACACCATGTAGCTTTCTTTCAGTTGTCTTACCCAAGCCAAGCAGGAGGTCTTCTTTTTGCTAACTTCTCCTTATATTTGTGCTGCTTTTAAAATCCTAACACTATAAATTATACAATAAACAAAAGGTATCTGATACTAAGTAATGGCTAAGAAATAAATTTACATTCTTTCTTTTTTGAAAACGGAATGAAAAACTTCGTTTTTCATTCCGTTTTCAAAAGGCCCTTCGGACAGAAATGAGGTTATTCCTAATGATTTTTGGAAAAAATCATTAGGAACAACCTCATTTCTG
>JBCDKV010000252.1:0-6969 GCA_038746215.1 Bacteroidota bacterium
GCAAAAGTACTTTGGACGCTTATCAACAATAAGCTGAATAAGAGTAAGCTTCGCATATTTGGGTCTGCTTTTGATTTTACTACTTGCTTAGGGTAGGTATTACGCTTTTTGAAGCAGGGAGTTTTGTTCTTAGTTTTTGCTTTGAAAATGGGAGTATATCTAGATATTTGACTAGTTTCAAAGTTAAAAATAAGGACAAAAATGACCTTCAAAATGAATAAAATTTACCCTAAGCAAGTATATAATGGGCAATTGCTTTTCGCTTTGCCTTTGTCTGTTTACAGTGGCTAATGTAGCTATTTCATTTTGGTTTATGTGTATTTATGAGAAGGAATCGTCAAATTATCCGACAATATTAGCTTAAATGACTAATAAGTCCTCTTTGAAACCACTCAACCTCCATAATCCACAAACTCTTTATCCAGCACCAATTCGATATTGGTTTGCACAATTTCGCCCATGGTTTTGCAGGAACGAAAGGCGGAACTGCTGTGGTGTTCGCCGAGTTCGATGGCGAGTTGGCGTACTTTTTGGGCAGAAGAAATGACATCCTCCGTCATCACTTCCATCAGGTCTTCGAAGCGATCTTTGAAGGTCTTCGCCCGTGCGGCAATCATACTGCGTTCTTCTAGCTGATATTGGCGTAAGGTCTGTGAAGACATGTGCTTCATACCTAAGAAAATAATGGGATTGTTCTCTTTGAAATACTGCGGAAGGTAGAAGTTTTTTCGTCCTTCGTAGGATTGCTGATCGAAATCTATGGGACGCAAACGAAACTGCGAGCCTTCTATATCGGGTGTAACATCCACAACGTAATTGTAGGCCCGCATATCACCCAGCAAACGCACAAAGCAGCGCTCGTTGAATTTGACGAACTCTTTCGCCAAACGAATCTGATTGAACTCCGAATCTTTTAAGTGGTATTTCATAAATTCATCGCCAGGTACGCCTGCGATGTGTTCTTCGACTAAAGTGTTGCCATCGACGAAATAGGAGAGCGAATTGGGCGACAGAATGTCTTCTAGTTCTAAGCCGTAGACCCTAGAGGCATCTGCTCTTTTCACGTAGAAGTGATCGTAATTATCATTGAGGCGGTTGATGATGCGGACACGAAAAGGACGGGTATTGCCAAAGGTGCAGTAATCAACGCGTGCTACTTCCAGATGCTCTATGACCTGCAGGTCGCCATCTGTTTTTAGTAGGGCGTAGAGTTCCGTCAGTCCTGCGTTGATGTCTTCGCGTTCCAGTTCGCTGTATTGCAGGGTTTCCCAGAGGGTATCTTCTCCTTTCGCATTGATGAGCGGCGTAGAAAATTGTGCATGCAGGAGGTCTTCGTACTCTACGGGCAGCGATTTTTTTCGCTTGTAGGCATCCAGATAGACCCAAAGATTTTTCTTTATCTTGTAGGGTACTTTTTTCTTAGAAGGAATCGCAACTGCCATGATGTGAATGGGTTGAATGGTTGAGGCAACCGTCTTTGTTTAAGCTGTTGATGTTGTTTATTAGGCGTGTATGAGGTTCTGTTCTTCTTATACATTTTACTCAAAAATAGCCTGAGTCAATGTCAGAAAATCGCTCAACAAGTATGCTTGGTAAATCTCTTCGGACGGAAACACAAAGGTTCACTATTTTTCTCTAAAAAAATAGTGAACCTTTGTGTTTCCGTCCATAAAAAACCTCTGAGCATACTTGTTGCGCGATCTCAAGAGCTTTGCTAAAATTTTTCTCAGGCATCACCAGAAATTCGTACACCCCTAATTTGTTTAGAGCTTGTTTAGATTTTGATCTTTGAGTTGAAAACGAGCTATTTCTTATTAGAGCTTGTTTGGAGCAGGATTGAACTGTAAACTACTGATTTACAGGAAGATAATGCTCCAAACATGCTCTTAGTCAAGGCAAAAAATGAGAGCTTATCTGGATAATTGAACACTTTTTTAACGCTGAGTAACGAAAAAAGAGCCGTTTGCAGACCGATTATTAATTTCTAAACAAGCTCTAAGAAATTCAAGGCTTCGTATAGCCCTAAACAAATCAACAAGATTAGCTTTCACTTTTGCAATACTCCAAATAATTTTTAAGCATCACCTTGCCGTGTTCTGTCATAATCGACTCTGGGTGGAACTGAACGCCCCGCACGTCATATTCCTTGTGGCGAATCCCCATGATGACGCCGCGTTCATCTTCGGCGGTGATAACGAAATCATTGGGCAGATTTTCTTTTTTGACTACCCAAGAATGGTAGCGTCCACCCGTAAAGGTATTGGGAATATCCTGAAATAATACTTCTGCTTCGTCCATCACTTCGATGGGGGTCTCGATGCCGTGCAGTACATCCTCTAAATTGTGGAGTTCGCCACCGAAGGCTTCTCCAATGGCTTGGTGTCCTAAACAAACGCCTAAAATCTTTTTGCTGCTAGCATAGCGTTCAATCAATTGTGGCATGATGCCCGCTTCTTTAGGTACACCTGGACCTGGCGAGAGAATGATAACGTCGTAGGCAGCTATGTCCTCCAAAGCAATTTGGTCGTTGCGAAATACCGCTACTTCGTCGTCCAATATTTCTTGAATGTATTGTACCAAATTGTAGGTGAAGCTATCGTAATTATCAAGTACTAAAACTTTCATATTGTTTTCAAAGTGAACTTTTGGACAGCGATGCGTTGTCGTTTTTTTTCCAAAAACGATTCAAAACAAGCTCACGCTTATCCAAAAATCCCAACAAAAAGGGAAATTCTTGCTGTGCGAGAATTTCCCTTTTAAATTAAAAATGTCAACTATTTTTCTTCTTCAAGCTTTGTTCAAGCTAGCCATTCATAGAGGCTAAGAACTCATCATTGCTAGAAGTATGTATCATATTCTTGCGCAAAAATTCCATTGCTTCGTCTGATTTCATATCGGCTAGGTAGTTGCGCAGGATAATCATACGCTGCAAAGTATCTTTATCCAATAGCAAGTCTTCACGACGAGTACTAGAACGCGTCAAGTCAACCGCAGGATAGAGGCGTTTATTCGCCAAGCCGCGATCCAATTGGAGTTCCATGTTACCCGTACCTTTGAATTCTTCGAAGATAACTTGATCCATTTTTGAACCTGTATCAATCAAAGCGGTAGCCAGTATCGTCAGCGAACCACCAAATTCTACATTTCTAGCTGCCCCAAAGAATTTCTTCGGTTTGTGTAGCGCATTCGCTTCCACACCACCCGACAGTACTTTTCCACTCGCAGGTGCAACCGTATTGTAAGCTCTCGCCAAACGTGTAATTGAATCCAATAAGATACAAACATCGTGTCCGCATTCTACCAAACGTTTCGCTTTTTCCAATACGATATTAGCCACTCGCACGTGATTGTCTGCTGGCTCATCGAAAGTAGAGGCAACGACTTCTGCTTTCACACTTCGTTTCATATCGGTTACCTCCTCTGGGCGTTCGTCTACTAGCAAAACGATCAAATAAACCTCAGGATGGTTTTTTGCGATGGAATTGGCAACATCTTTCAGCAAGAAGGTTTTACCCGTTTTGGGTTGTGCCACGATCAATCCACGTTGTCCTTTTCCTATTGGAGAAAATAAGTCGATGATACGAGCGGAGAAGTCTCTACCCGTTGGTGAACTAACCAATCTAAATTTTTCTTCTGGAAAGAGTGGCGTTAGATAATCAAAAGGTACCCGCTCTCTGATGTCTTGCGGATTCAGCCCATTAATTTTGCTGACACGCAAGAGCGCGAAGTATTTTTCTCCTTCTTTCGGCGGACGAATCGCACCTTTTACGGTATCACCAGTTCTTAGTCCAAACAGCTTGATTTGGGAAGGCGAAACGTAAATATCATCTGGCGAAGTCAGGTAGTTATAGTCGGAAGAACGAAGAAAGCCATAGCCATCAGGCATCATTTCTAGTATGCCTTCTCCTTCTATAATCCCATCCAGCTCTATATCGAACTTAGGCACTTTTGGCTCACTCTCTTTTTCTTTCTCCTTGTCCTTTTGCTGTGTTTTACTCTTGTAGTCGCTACCATTGCTGCTACTGTTGCTGGAGTTTCTGCGATTAGTGTCGCCATTGTTGCTGGAACGTCTATCTCTACTTCTCGAAGAAGTATCTTCCTCTTTTCTTCCCCTTCCTCTAGGTTTGCGCTCCGTTTTTGGCTTTTCCTTAGTGTCTTCATCGCCATCAGCAGATGAATTACTCGCCTCTTGTTTTTTAGCAGTTTCTTCGGATTTTGTATTGGTTCTTCTTTTTGGTTTCGCGCTTTCTTTGGCAGGCACAGGTTGCTCATCGCCCATTAAGGCTTGATGATCCAGTATTTTGAAAATAAGTTCCTGTTTGTTTAAGCGCTTGTAGCCTTTCATGCCCATTCTCTCTGCTAATTCTTTCAGCTCGGGAACTAGCATGTCATTCAATTGCATTATATCTAACATATTCTTATGACTGTACTTTGTTAATTTTAAATAGGTAGTAATTGTTTAGTAGATAAGCTCAGTGCAAATGCTGTTCTCAGTCGAAAAACGGTCTTCCGTTACGAGCTTTATTGATAGCACCTGACGTATGATGTGTTAATTCTTTGTTTTTCGTGAAAGGATAAATTAAGCACCAGTATTTTTAGTGGAAAATTGTTCTAATTTAGAAAACTAAGTAGGCGGATTTAAATAGGCATTATAATTTGAGCGAGTTATTTTTTGAGCTAGAAATACTTCAAAATTGTTGCTATGGAACTATTTTTAAGTCCTTTTAGATCAGAAAAGAGCCGTTCAAAAATGTCGATTATTGGAGTTTACCTACCTACTATAGCCTGTACTACACGCTCGTCACTGTATCTATTCTCCCTCAATTAGAAATGTGAGAAATGTGAATAAATTTTACCTTATAGTCTGTTTTGTTAAAGAGATCATCACTTTTGCCACTGCTTCGCCCAAACCCTTGAGTTGGAATGATTAAGATAAGATCTTAAGTATTAAAGTTGTGGGAAATAATTGGTAGTTTATGATATGATCTTGATGTGAAATCTGCCTTTGAAAGCTGACTATTTTTACCAATTGACTGCAAATATAGATTTATTTATTGAATAATGCACGTATGCACTCGAATTATTAACGTTTTTTTTGCCATATGGTTGATATGGGTTAGAATAGCTTTTGACTTTTCATCGTTTTTTCATCCCAAATAAAGGTCTTAGCCAATTTATTCGTCTTGTGCTTTCAAATAACAACCAACCGTAACTACTCATTCTTCGACTCATCTTCCATCGCTTCCCCCTCCACTTTATCCGATTTTGGAAGTGCTGGCTGATCCGTGGACTTTTTAGCTTTTGTCTGATCGACTGGTGAAGGTTTGCGCACTGCTTTTGTTTTGACGACCAAAATATCTGCCACTGAACGCGGACGACCTTCCGTTACCCAGCGAAAACCTTCCAGCTTTAAGGCGTTGTGATCAGCGGTAGCCATAGGTTCTAATTTCGCAGTTGGTTGCTTGAAAAATTTGATTTGTTCCACTTCATTGTTTCCAAAAAGCAAGACCATAGAGCTACTGATCGTTTTATTCACGCCCACGTACGCATCTGCCTCGTCGAGTGCATAATAGACGGATTCCGCATTGCCTTTCACATCCATTCTTCTCAGTTCGCCCTCCAAAAAAGTAGCAACGGTATTTCTGCCCTTAATCTGATTGAAAAAGAACTCATCAGGACTATTAATGATGAAGGATTTATTGTAGAGAAAAATTCGATCAATCTGATCATTTTTTAAACTCATGTGAATCGTATCGGCAGTAAATTGAGACGTGTCTGCCCAGACGATAGGGTCTTCGAAGAAGCGGAACATAGAATCACGTGTGCTGTACGTCAAAGAATCGCAGAGCGCTTGCATATCGGTTTTGTAAATGCGAACGTCTGGATAAGCATTTAAAAAACGACTGGTATCAATGCGAGTAGTAGCACTATCTAAGACGATGGTATCCTGCACACTAATCGCCACTAAGGTGTCCGAAGCCAAGTAAAGCGAATCGTCTTCTACTTTGGTAATCATCATCGGTCTGCCACCACTTGCTTTCAGGTAGTCGGTATTTTGATTGTATCGGGCGAGTTCACAAATGATGGTTATTTGCTGCGAAGTATCCTGCCAAATGACATCCCCGATAGCAATACCCAAGCCCGTTTCGTTATCGTAGTCTACTTCGTTGGCTTGTAGGATTTGGGGCGGATCGCTGATGTAGGAACGCCCCTTGGTTTTGTAAATTTCTTGCTCTGAATTGTAAGTAATTTGATCGGCGGCGATGTATTGGGTAGAATCCTGATAGACCGCATCGCCAAAGAGCAAAGTTTCGCCCGTTTGTTCATTATATTTGATGGTATCAGCAATGGCAATGCGATCATTTTCGGTAAACCTGGCATCACCAATAATGGAATAAGTCTCCATCGCGCCTTCGTACCGAATGATTTCACCAATGGCAATTTGTTCTCCTTGCACAAACTGCGCATTCTTTTTGAACTCCGCTACTTCATTTGCAGTGTCATAAAAACCGTCTTCGCAATAGATTTGGGTAGTATCACTTTTTATCAGGGTTGGACCTAAAAAATAAGCCGTTTGGGTTTCCGTATTAAATTTTAAAGTATCTGCCAAGAGATTAAATTCTGGATCAATCAGCACTACACTATCTTTGAAGTAGACTTCGTCCACGGCGGTGTAAAAATAGCCCCGTTTACTCGTCAACTGTGTTGTCCCGTTGGTCAGCAGTGCGCCTGTCGTGTAGGTCGCTATTTTGGTATTGAGGTCGTAATCTAGTTGGTCGGTAAACAGTCGCTGCCCCTTGCTGTCTAGCACCACTTCGCTGAATAAAATAGCTTGTTTGGTATCGCCATTGTAGTTCAAAGAATCCGAAAAAACATTGAGCGAATCACCTTGCTGAATGACCACATTACCCTGCGCAACGACCTTATTTCGATCTCTAATAATAGCAGAATCGCAATACATATAAATAC
>JBCDKV010000253.1:0-6965 GCA_038746215.1 Bacteroidota bacterium
CCAATTTTGAACCGAAGCAGCTCAATACAAGTACGAAAAGTAAGCTCAAAAATCGTTTGTACGCTGACTTAGAAACAGAGAATTTCCCTTTAGAATTTTTGCAGTATTTCATTGCTGGTGCGTCCAATTTTAAAGGTAAATTGGATGCGGATATCACACTGGACGGCATTCCTAAAAAGCCCAACGTCAATGGAACGGTGCTTGCCAAGAAGTGTGGCGTGACGGTTGATTTTTTGAAAACGCGCTATTTTGTGGATAATCAAACGGCAAAAATCAACAATCGCCTCATAGATGCTACCAATGCTACGATTACCGACGAAGAAGGAAATACCGCTAGACTTCGAGGTGGTATTACCCACGATCACCTCAAAAATTTAGGCTTGAACGTACAGATTATCACGGATGAGTTTTTAGCCATGAATACGACAAAAAAGGACAGTGATGTATTCTATGGCAAAGCGATTGGTGGTGGTACGGTGCAATTTGAAGGGAGTTTTAGGCGCACCAATATCGTTATCAACGCAACGGCAGGTAAGGGTACAAAAATCACGATTCCAGTTACTTCTGATCGAGATGCCCCAGAAATTAGCTTCATCAAATTTAAGGATAAGCAACAAGCAGCGCAAGACACAACGGCTATCAATCCCGCAGAACTGGAAGGTATAGATTTGGACTTATTTCTGACTTTGACCGACGAGGCAGAAGTTGAATTGGTTTTCGATGAAAGAGCGGGTGACATCCTGAAAGGGCAGGGTAGGGGCGACCTCCAGATTTACTTGGATCGAACGGGAGAAATGGCGATGTATGGGAATTATTACGTGGAAAGAGGTGATTACCTGTTTACGCTACTCAATTTTGTAAATAAACCTTTCGTGGTGCGAAGAGGTGGAACCATTGCTTGGCGTGGCGATCCTTTCAATGCCCAAATTGACATAGATGCGGAGTACAAAGACCTCAGTACACCGCTGAATAGTTTGATCCCCGAATATTTGGTCTATGCCAATCCAGATACCAAAAGGCGAGCAGCTCGTGCAACAGATGTGGATTTAGTGATGCACCTCAAAGGCGAATTGTATCGTCCGTCTATCAATTTTGAATTGGATTTTCCCAATCTGCAAGGCGATCTTAGAAACTATACCGATAATAAGCTGCGAACCCTCAAACAAGATCAAAATGAACTGAACAAACAAGTATTTGGACTCATTGTACTTGGACAATTTCTGCCTTCCGATTTCACGCTCACGGGACAAAGTAGCAGTGATTTTGGCATCAATACTGTTAGTGAATTTATCGCCAATCAACTGTCCATCATCGTAACTGATCTTCTGGGAGAAGCGATAGATGGGGTGAAATTTATTTCCAGTATTGATATAGATTTGGACTATTATCGCTATGATAATCAAAATAATATCGACTTTGGTGGCGATAATTTTTACCTGAATGGACAAGAATATTACATCAGAAATCGAGCGAGTCTGTTCAACGATAAATTGATCCTCACCATCGGCGGAAACGTCACCAATGCGGCGGCTGCGCAAGGCAATACCCAAACTACACTGGGGGCAGATTTCGTAGCGGAAGTATTCATCAACGAAAAACGCAATCTGAAATTCCGGATTTTCTATACGCGAGAACCAGGGCTAGTCGGCGGATTAGACCAACAGTCTGGTATTGGATTGAGCTACGAAAAGGAATACGATTCCTTCAAAGATATTTTTGGCTCTATTTTTAAGAGAGATAGTTCCAAGCAGAAGTAGTAGTATACTGCGTATGGGATAAAAAGTGCATTTCCATTTTTGTTGATTTGCTGAACTGTTTATTCGTTTAATAAGCTTAGGATCAACGCATTGTAGTTCAACGAACAAACAATTTGAACAGCTAAACAGGTATATTCGTTTGCATAGATTTATCCCGTTTACAGTATAAAAGATAGGCGTGTACGAAGTTTTGAGTAACATTCGGTACAAGCCTTAGTAAAGCTCCTGAAATCGCGCAACAAGTATGCTTAAAGGATTTTTATGGACGGAAACACAATTTCTCGGTTATTTTCCTGAGAAAAATAACCGAGAAATTGTGTTTCCGTCCGAAGAGACTCTCTGAGCATACTTGCTGCTCAATTTTCTTGCATGGACTCAGCTCGACTTTAGCTATTAGCAGTTGGTATTTAGCTATTGGCTAATATGGCGGTTTATTTCAAACATTAGTCAAAACTTCTTGCCTGACCAATTAATCTACTGGGTATCAGCTAAAGACCTGACTATCAGACAAAAATGCGACAAATTTCACTTTGAAGTAAAAGATCTGCCGCCTACATATTAAGCCTAGTCCTAATTTTAACATCCAAATTTGGTAGATTTTCCAATATGTTTCTTTTCTTTGTAGCGTAAAAGACAATACTAGCAAATACAAATATCGGTAATGAAGACACATGTACAACGTTTGGACGTCGTGGTAGCGTTCATCATTTTCCTAGCCTGCTGCTTAGTTTCTTTTGTCAGCGATAACGAAGAAACAGTTGAAGCACTCTTTACATTAGCTGGGAATTAAATCATTTGGTAGACTACGCAGGAATTTTTTTATCGCTATCGGCATTTCTTTCACAACACGTGGGTTTCTATTCCCAATACAGTAATACAGAAAAGGAATGCACGGCAAAGCAAAGGGATTATTGAGGTTGCGACAACCTTGGTAATCCCTTTCTGTTTATGTATTATCATAATCCCTTCGCTGATATTACGAAATAGTACAACTGTTACAATCTACCAACCCCCCACAAATTTTTACATATCCAAAAATCCCGTTAGGGATGTACTGTAGGTAGAAAAAATGCTAAAAATGCTGTCAAGTGCCGTAGGTACGCACTATGACAGCCTTACAGCTCGCACCTACGGCGCTTAGATCAGGAAAATTTGGACCGTTCTACCCATATTTCGCCTCTACGAGGCTTTAGAATTAAGGGTTTCGGACTTGTGGGGTGTCAGTAGCTATTACAATCTCAGTTACTTCACACTTATCCATCAAAATAAATGGATTCACTTACACAAATTACACTTGGGGCAGCGGTCGGAGAAATCGTGCTGGGCAAAAAAATCGGGAACAAAGCCATGCTTTGGGGAGCCATTGGCGGTACGATTCCTGATTTAGATATCTTCGCCAACTTCGTCACCGACAACATCAGTGCAACTGCTTTTCATCGGGGTATTACGCATTCTATTCCTTTTGCCCTGCTTGCACCTTTGGTGCTGGGTTGGATGCTGCATCAGATACACGGCGCACGTGATCGAAGTAGTCGTTTGTGGTGGCGGGACTTTGGATTGAGTTACCTTTTTTTTGTGCTATTGACCAGCATCGGTGCCTTTGTACTGCCCATTCCAATGAGTGATGTACTGCCGATTGCCGCGATGGTGAGTGCTAGTATTTTGTTTTTTCTGTTGGCGGCTTTTTGCTATCGCAGCATCAGAAAATTACCTGCTTTAGATGACAACCCAAGTTGGAAGGCTTGGGCGAGCTTGTTCTTTTGGTCGATTTTTACCCATCCGTTACTTGACGCTTGCACTGCCTACGGAACGCAACTTTTTCAGCCCATTTCTGACTTCAGGGTTGGGCTAAACAATATTTCCGTCGCCGATCCCATCTATACCGTCCCTTTTCTGATTTGCTTGATTATTGCTAGTATTTTGATGCGCAACACAAGGCGCAGAGCGGTTGTAAATTGGCTTGGCATCGGTTTGAGTAGTTTGTATCTGTTGTACACGGGCTATAATAAAATCCGAACGGATCGTATTTTTGAAAGCTCTTTGCAGCGACAAAATATTGAGTACGAACGCTTTACCAATTCTCCTACGATTTTCAATAATATCCTTTGGCAAGGCGTGGCAGAAGCTGATACTTGTTACTATCAGGGGCGATACTCCCTACTAGACGAAACGCCTGAAATCAAAAAATTCGCTCGCTTACCTAAAAACCACGAACTGCTAGCGCCCTACGCCAGCCAGCGCGAAGTCAAAATCCTAGAGTGGTTTTCGGACGGTTATTACAACATCGAAAGACGCGGTACAGATACCATACAATTCAATAATCTAAAATATGGGACGCTCTCCGAAAATCCCGAAGAAAATCCAGTCTATGTATTTTCCTTTCTATTCAAAGCAGAACAAGGACAACTGATTCAATTGCCACAAGAGTTTGCTAGAGACAGTGCTGCTTTTTCTTTTTTTTGGGAACGAATTAAGGGGATATAATTGCTGCCCCAAAAAACTCACAACACCTTTCATCCAGTTTACTACGATCCTTACCCACTTTACTGCATTCTAGCCTTCGAGCCGTGCTAGATGCCATAACATTGCTGTCGAATTCAATTTTATCAACCATCATTAAAATTCGAGGACAGCAATGAAAACGATCATTTACACTTCTATTTTTATCTTAAGTCTTATACAAATTCAACTAAACGCCCAAGTCTCCATCAAACCTGACAGTTCCAGCTTCGAGGGAAAAGTCAGTATTCACAATACACTGGAGGTCAATGGATTAATATATCCCGAAACCGACGGCACAGCGGGGCAAGTATTGAGTACGGATGGTTCTGGGGTACTCACTTGGACAACGGCAAGCGGAAAAGATTACAGCAGTGCGTATCAGTTCGTATGCAACGCACCACAAACCTACTTTATGACCATCAATTCAAACAATGACAGCCAACAACGAAACTGTGGAACACTCTACGACAGTGGCGGACCAAACGGATCGTACGGTAATGATGAAGTAGATGACTTTAGACTCATTTTTCCTGACAATGCCTTGCAAGTCAAAATATACTTAAGTAATTTAGACTTAGAGTCAAGTGATACCTTAAAAATAGGTGATTTCGTTTATCACAACAATTCAGCTAGTGCGGATACACTTATTTATAGCGGACTCGAACACATTGATATTTTATTTGAGTCTAATTTTACCAACAATGGTCAAGCCTACGGTGGCTTCGAGATTCGCTGGGAATATTTGGAATATATCAGTGGCACGAGCGTAGGTGATGAGATAATAGGATTTTTCTATGATGTAGAGACACAAGCTGTGGGTGGCGGAGTCGATCAGAACAATGCTTGGACTAGTGCAGGAAACCGCGCTGTCTTGTTTGGCTACGGTAGTTCAGCGGGTAATTATGGCAATGCGATGGGCTACTTTGCAAGTGCCAAACACGAGGCTAGCATTGCTATTGGTAGGGAGAGTTCGGCTGACACGAGCTATGCGATTGCTATCGGATACGAGTCGATATCAGATGGAGCGAACTCCATTGCCTTGGGGAGCGAAACGCAGGTTTTGGAAAGAGAGAGTATTGGTATTGGTAGCAAAAATTATATCACTGAAACCTTTAGTATAGGTATCGGCTATAGTAATGACGTTAGAGAGGAAGGTAGTGCAGCGATTGGGCGCGACAATCTTGCTACTGGTGAACGATCATTCGTTATAGGACGGCAAAATAATTGCATGGGAGAAGATACTTACATGCTTGGCTACAGCAACGGTACTTCGGCCGACAGAAATACGCTGGTAGGATACGATAATTTTTCTTCTAGCGATGATAGTCATACCTTGGGCATTGGTTTAAGGACAGAAGCTTATCGAATGACTGCCGTTGGTTCTTATAATAGCAGTACTGGAGGCAACAAAGCGCTTTGGTTCTTCAATGATCCTATCTTTGTGGTGGGCAATGGACAAAGCAGTAGTTCGCGTTCCAATGCACTTACGATCCTGAAAAGTGGTAACGTAGGCATCGGGGACGATAGCCCAAGCGAAGCCCTAGTCGTCAACGGGGCGGTACAAATTGGGAGTACTGAAAAATTGGAAGACGAAGGAACACGTCTGTTAGGTGTCAATAGCACCTTTGTACCTTCTTCTAATAATTCGTATGATTTAGGGTCGAGTTCTTTGCGATGGGATGATGTCTACGCAACCAATGGTACCATTAACACCTCAGATAGAAGAACCAAATCACACATTAAAAAGCTGTCTTACGGCTTGGCAGAAATTATGCAATTAGAACCCGTTCGCTTTCGCTGGAAAGGCGATAAAAGTGGGGAAGAAAAACTAGGATTGATTGCACAAGATTTGCTGAAAGTGCTGCCAGAAGTTGTGAAAACCCACGATTGGGTTGCAAGCAGCGAAGCCGATAATGCACCCCTACAAAAAGTGAAATTAGACCGATTGGGGGTTTATTATTCAGATATCATTCCCGTTCTCATTCAAGGCATACAAGAACAGCAAGACTTAATCGAAGCAAAAGAAGACCGAATTGCTGATTTGGAAGCCAGCTTGGAAGCACTTGAAGATCGCCTCGCACAGCTAGAAGCACGCTATACCAATTCAACTACTCCACTTTCGCATCGCATTGCCGCAACGGATCACCTCGCCCAAAACCAGCCAAATCCTTTTCATACAATGACTACGATCCAATATCATGTACCGCAACAAACCAAAAGTGCTAGTATCCAGATTACAGATGCGCAGGGACATGTCCTCGCTCAGATTCCAATTGACGAGACAGGCGATGGACAAATCGAATTGACCGCCGATACTTTAGCCGCGGGTATTTACTACTACACGCTATTTGCAGATGGTGTGGTTTTGGAGCGTAAGGCTATGCAGATTGTTCGATAAGTGATGAGCGAGAAATAAATTCATACACTCTCTTTTTGGAGAACGGAATGAAAAATCTTGTTCGTCATTCCGTATTCAAACAAAACAGCTCGTTTTGACAAGTCTAATCTACTCGCTTAACATTCTTCATTGAAAACAAAACAGGGGTGTACGAAGTCTTGAGCAATGCTTGGAATAGATCTTAGTAAAGCTCTTGCTATCGCGCAACAAGTATGCCCAAAGGGTTTTTATGGACGGAAACACAAATTTCAACTTATTTTTTAGAGAAAAATAGGTTGAAATTTGTGTTTCCGTCCGAAGAGATTTAC
>JBCDKV010000254.1:0-6964 GCA_038746215.1 Bacteroidota bacterium
AGGCAACGGAATTGATACACCAAGCAGTCCTACCGAATCTAAGCCTGCCCCACCTTAACGCCCTCTTAACCAACCATTCCATCGAAAACATCATCTATTCCAGTGTGGCGAGTTTGGAAAATCAGGTCTTGCAGCGTTTGAATCAACTGAACGCCATTGCACTGTCACACAAACTACCACTTCCCTTCGAAAACCATTACGAGACCCCCGAAACCTTAGGCAAAGATCGTTTGGCAGCAGTGGCGGGTGCTTTGCAGCGTTTTCCTAAAGAAAACAGCTTGGTGATCGACGCTGGGACTTGTATTACTTATGACTGGCTGATTGCAGGAAAAAAATACATAGGCGGTAACATTTCACTAGGCTGGAAGATGCGCCTACAAGCCATGCACCAATTGACCAACGCACTGCCTCTTGTCGAAAATGCCTTACCCAAAAAAACAGTTGGAAAAACAACAAAAGAAGCCATGCAGAACGGTGCCATGCTTGGTGCAGTACTGGAAATGAGTGGCATGATATTTTGGAGTGCGTGCGAATGGAGGCAGATTAACGTCATTTTAACGGGAGGAGATAGCATTTTTTTTGCAAATCATCTGAAAAGAAAGATATTTGTGCTTCCCGATTTGGTGCTTACAGGGCTAAACAACATTTTAAACTATAATGTACGTTTGGCGGAATAGAAAAATTTATACTTTGGAGACATACTTGAAAACTACATTTTTTACCCTACTGATTCTCTTTTTAGCACAACCAAAAGTGGCAATAGCGCAAGCAGAACCTACTTACAATTCGCCCTATTCCATACTTGGCATAGGCGATTTAGTGGATCAGCAGTTTGCTTCGAGTCTAGGAATGGCGGGTCTGTCGGCAACCTACCACGATGCCTTTCACCTCAACCCTCTGAACCCTGCCTCGCTGGGTTGGTTGAGAACCACTGCTTTCGAGACGGCATTTTTTGGCAACTACGCCCAACAAGAAGCCAGCAATGGACAATCAGATGATGTTTGGAGTGGTAATCTGAACTACGTCGCATTAGGATTTACACTAAAAAACCCGATCAATGAAGCATTAGATCGTATCATCCCAAATTTTGGCATAGGTATGATGTTCTCCTTGATGCCTTACAGCACGGTCAGCTACGATATAGAAGTAACTGCTCCATTGAACGAAGCATCAGATTTGAATAGCGTAGGTGCTTTTCAGGGTACAGGTGGCACTTATCGCTTGAATTGGGGGACGGGCGCACGCTACAAAACGCTCTCTTTTGGAGTGAACTTGGGCTATTTGTTTGGTCGTATCAATAATACGAGACGCGTTTTGCTAGAGGATGAATCTGTTTATTATTTCAATGACTTTGCGGATGATATTAACCTCAATGGCTTCCTTTGGAATCTAGGTGTTGGTTACGACTATCAATTCAAAGAAGCAGACAAGAACGGCGAATTGAAACCCAATGGTAAAAGAATTGCAATTGGCGCTTACTTGAACAGTAACACAAATTTCAATACGAATAGTGATCGTTTATATCGCAGGGTATTTTCGATTACTTCCTCTTCAACCCTGCCCCTGAATCTCAGAAGCGATACACTCGTTAATGAAACAGAGGTCTTGCGTTCAGGGAGATTACCAGCCGCTTATACCTTTGGTATTTCCTACATCGATGAAAACAAGTTGCTGGTAGGATTGGAGTACAATGCTACGCTTTGGAGCAATTACGAAAACGAAGCCAAACCCGATCAACTCAACGACATTTTTAGATTGAGTGCTGGCGTAGAGTGGATACCCGACTACCTATCTTACAATAGCTATTTGAAGCGCGTTCGCTACCGTTTAGGGGTATTTTACCAAAGCGATCCCAGAAGTATTGATGGCGAACAATTAGAAAGAGTGGGTGCTACTTTCGGTATGGGTTTACCACTTATTTTACCCAATCGACAAACTTCTTTTGTTAATTTTGCTTTGGAAGGTGGACAATTTGGCTTAAGCAATGCGATCAGAGAAAACTATATAAAATTCACACTAGGATTCACACTGAATGATAACTCATGGTTCTTTAAACGTAAATTCGATTAAATTATGAAGCAATTAGGAATTATAGCGCTACTGTTAACAACATACTCGCTAGCAACTTTCGCACAGTGCGTTACTTGGAATGACCTCCCCAACAAAGCCGAAGTAGAAGAGAATCACGTCCTCTACCGTGATCGCTACAAGGAAGCTCGAAATGCAGATGGTACTTTTAATGTTGAAAAAGTGCAAGCTGCCATGCCTTATTGGGAAAAAGTATATGCTGCTGCTCCCGCTGCTGACGGAAAGCGAGACTTACACTTTTCTAACGGTATTGATATGCTGCTCGAACTCTTCAAAGTAGAGGCAGATGCCACCAAGAAAGAGGCACTGAAAACTAGAATTTTGAAGATGTACGACGATTGGGTAGCTTGTGTGGAAGCGGGTACGATTACGCTGAACAATACCGATATGAAGAAGCACGTCGGATTCATTCGTGGTCGCGAAGCCTTCAATATGTACTATACCTTGAATGTACCTTACGAAGATAACATCGCGATGCTAGACGAAGCTATCGAGGTGGCAGGTAACGATACCGAGTATATTATCCTTCGTCCTTACGCCAATATCGTTCAGTATGAATTCACCAATGAATTGATGGAAAAAGAAAAAGCGCGCGAGGTCTACAAAGTCTTGAATGATATCGCCGACTACAACATCAAAAACAATAAAGAATTTGGTAGTACTTTCAAGACAGAAAAAGATGCAGTCAATCAAGTCTTTTCTTCGATTGAAAACTACATTTTTGATTGCGATTATTTCAAAGCAAAGCTTGTACCTGATTTCAAAGCAGATCCCGACAATGGTGCGCAAACAGAAACTATTATTAAGACTTTATTACAGCGCGGTTGCGACAAGGAAGACCCAGTCATCCTAGAGATGCAAGAGAAATATGCCGTTTATGCAGATTCTGTGAATGCCGTTCGCCTCGCAGAGTTTTACGCAAACAATCCAGGTGCACACGCTCGTGATTTGTATAAAGAAGGAAAATACGATGAGGCTATCGCTAAATGGGAGGAAGCTACCAAAGCGGCTGAGGAAGATGAAAAGAAATCGGAATACAGCTACTGGATCGCCTACACTAGGTTCCACAAACTCAATACAACATCTGGCGTTCTAAGTGGTGCTAGAAAAGGAACAGAGGTCGATGCCGTGAAGGGTAATGCCTATATTCTGATTGGTGACTACTACGCCAAAGTGGGTAGAAGTTGCAATGATGCTTGGCAGCAGCGTCTAGCGATTTTGGGTGCATTGGCTAAATATGCTACCGCAAAATCTGTTGACCCTGACGTGAGCGAAGAAGCTAACCGCAAAATTGGTATTTACGCAGGTTCTAAGCCAGAACGTCAGGAAGGCTTTATGCGTAAGGTGAGCGAAGGACAAAGAGTGAAAGCAAAATGTATCGGAGAGATGGTAACGGTTAGTTTTGTGGACTAGCTTTTACTTGATCTTGTCTTACCCAAATAGGTAGACTTAAAAAAGGAGTGCCAAATGTTCTTGGTACTCCTTTTTTCTTTAATGAAAGCTCATTCTTGACTAGGGGTGTACAAAGTTTTTGGTGATGCCTGAGAAAAATTTTAGTAAAGCCCTTAAGATCGCACAACAAGTATGCTCAAAGGGTTTTATGGACGGAAACACAAATTTCAACTTATTTTTCTCCAAAAATAAGTTGAAATTTGTGTTTCCGTCCGAAGAGACTTACTGAGCATACTTGTTGCGCGAATTCCTTACATTGACTCAGCCTGTTTTCAAGTAAAATATTAACAAAACTGAGGCTTCGTACAGCCCTAATTCCTAACCACCAAAAGCAAATTGCACAACATCACTTATAATCTACTTGCTCCAATATTGCATCTAAATCGACGTTCTCTTCAATCAGTTGAATGGCTTTTTTGACCTTCCAAGGAGTCGCGCGATTGATCTTTACCTCGATATTACTATATTTCAGTACCACACCAAAGGTATCGAGCGAAGTTCGGATGAGGGGGATACGATGTTTTTTGATGTAGTCTAGGGATTTCACCTCTAGCTCGCCTTGACCAGTTGCTACGATACCAGAAATGGGAGAGGTATCTGTACCCATTAGTTTAGTAACTTCCTGTATTTTTAGCAGCGCAGAATCAACCAAGCGCGAACTGACTACTAACAACAAATCATTGGATTTTTTGATACGCTCTACATCCATCACCGAACCTGCCACTATATCTTCCACTTTATTTTCTTTGAGGCGGTCACCATTGTAAATCACAATACCATTGATCGCACTGCAAACCGTTTTCATCAGCGGATAAGCGAGGCTTTTGTCATAGGGCAGCACACCCAGTAAAGGTATATTTTTTCCCCTCAAATACTTACCAACGTAATTGCGGACTCTTTCTATCTTTTCTGGAATCACTTTGTTTACGATGACTCCCAGTAGCGGCACTCCTTTTTGCTCAAATTTAGCCATGCACATACTCAGCATGTCAATCGTACTACCAATGCCCCCTTCCACTACCATTACGACGCCCGCATTCACCATTGCTGCAACGTCTGCATTAGAGAGTTCCACCACACTACCCACGCCAGGATGTCCCGTTCCTTCGTAAATGACTAATTCGTTGCGCTCTTCAATTAGGTTGGCAGCTTTGAGCACTTGATCGGGATAAGTGAACTGTTCAGGATGATCGATATAAGCTGAAGTAGCGCCTTTTCCCAAGATGACAGGACTATGGACATCCGCCTCTAAATGAAAATCCATCACATCAGAAAATAAAAGCGCGTCCTTATCGACCAAAATACTATGAAAATCAATGGATTGCTGTCCGACGGGTTTGCAATAGCCTACTTTGATCCCTCTATTTTTACAAGCCGTCACTAATCCCAAGGTGGAGGTTGTCTTGCCTACGTGTTGGCGAGTGGCAGCGACGTATATACTCTTTACTTTCATGTGTGCGATTTTTTCCTGAATTTGTGGTTGAGAAATGACACATAAATAAATTTACAATTTTGAACGACTCTTTCGCCCTTAGTTTCCAATTTAATTCAGTTAAAGTATCAACAATTCTCCTTCATTAAAGTAAAAACTAAGACCAAAATAGCTTGCTCAAAATTTGTAACTTTATCTATCTGTCATTCCTAATGAAACCAGCAATTTGCCCGAAAGAATCGCAAATTAGTTAGAAATTACTAAACGCCAAATTGTAGTTGAAAAAGCTGCTAAATAAAAAAGAAACGAAGGAAATAAACATGTCCTTCTTACAGTTACCTGTCATCATACCATCGATTGAGTACTTACTAATTTTGATCTCACAAAAGTTTTCATTTCTATGCAAGAGGCATTCGAGGTGTAAAATCAGTTATTCTCCGCAAATTTGCGGAGAATAGCCCGTATATTCGCCGCATAATTGAAATATACTATGGCAAAATATATTTATCAGTATAATAGTTGGCCGAACTTTGAGTGGGATGAGCAGGCGATTCAAGCAATTTTGGGAAAAATTAGATATCTGCAAGGAAAGCTGCTTGGTCGAATGAGTGCCTTTGGATTTTCTGTTAAGACAGAAACGCTATTGTCCACTTTAACTATGGACATACTCAAATCCTCAGAAATTGAAGGAGAAAAGCTTAACTACGAACAAGTTCGATCATCTATTGCTAGAAAACTAGGGCTAGATGATCAAGATATGATCTATCCTAGCAAAGATGTGGAAGGGGTAGTTGAAATGATGCTAGATGCTACCCAAAACTATGCGCAAAAACTAGATGAAGATCGCTTGTTTGCTTGGCACGCTGCCTTATTTCCAACGGGTAGAAGTGGTCTGCAAAAAATAGAAACCGCTTGCTATCGAACTGGCGAGATGCAAATCGTTTCGGGTGCAATGGGAAGAGAACGAGTTCACTATCATGCCCCTCCACCTGAGCAGGTTAAAAGAGAAATGGATACTTTTTTAACTTGGCTGCATGAAGAAAATCAACTGGATGAAGTAGTCAAGTCAGCCATTGCGCATTTTTGGTTCATCATTATCCACCCATTCGATGATGGCAACGGTAGAATAGCGCGAGCGATTTCAGATTTATTGCTAGCAAGATCAGAGAACAATACATTCAGGTGCTACAGCCTTTCTAACCAAATGCTTTTGGAGCGGAAAGCCTATTACAATAAATTACAGGAAGTACAGTATAGTGAAGGGGATATCACAGAATGGATTTTATGGTTTCTAAATTGTCTACACAGGGCTTTGCAAGCCACAGAAGTAACGATCAAAAAAGTAATTAGAAAAGCAGGCTTTTGGGAGAGACATCAAACTACTGCATTGAACAATAGACAGCGACTGATACTCAATAAGCTACTAGATGGATTTGTAGGAAAATTGAAGACTTCCAAATGGGCAAAAATCACAAAATCTTCGCAAGATACTGCACTACGAGACATCAAAGATTTGATCGAAAAAGGTATACTCCAACAAGAAGCCGCTGGTGGTCGTAGTACAAATTATGAGTTGGTGGATTGGGAAACGGGAACAGTGTAAGGCAAAGTATAACGATTGACGTATCGAACAAGACCCAACTCTTAATTGTAGAATAGAAAAATTGTAGTAACTTTATTGCTAGGCTTGTGCGAAGTTTTTAGCAACACTCAAAGCAAGTCTTAGCGTACCTGTTGCGCGAACACTTCGTATCGACTCAGGCTGGTTTTTAATTAAAATGCTAAGAAAAATGAAATTCTGTACACCCCTAGCTAAAATAAAACAGCGATGAAAGCATTCAAAGACTGGAAATTTCAGGATATCACTTATTTGCTTGGAATAAAAAGAGCATTCAATCATCCATTGCTAGAAGCTTGGCTGGAAGTATCGCACCAAGCACCAGAGAATGATGCCAAAACAATAGAAGAACTGCGAGAAGAACTACTCTATAC
>JBCDKV010000255.1:0-6957 GCA_038746215.1 Bacteroidota bacterium
GTTGAAATTTGTGTTTCCATCCGAAGAGAATTTACGGAGCATACTTGTTGCTCAATTTGCGGATATTGACCTGAACTATATCTGAGTCAAATGTCAAGAAAAATAAAATCTACACAGCCGTTATTCGCATTACAAACTACTACGTGTGCTTTCAAATTTGGCGGCATCGAGCCTGCCAAATTTGACCAAGGTTTTTTAAGGACAAAGAAGCGAGAATCGCTTCTTTGTCCTTAAAAAACCTTGATTCGCTGAGGAGATGTCGACCTCCTCCTCAGCGAAAACTTACCCTAAAATTTAGCGGTAAATGATGTAAATGAACTTATCTTTTTCAAAAATAAAAGCACTTTTTTGCCCCGTTTACAATATAGATTTATTCGCCAGTTGATATTAAGTATTAGGTCAATCTATCCAAACAACACCAATGTCCCACTCGAATCTATCAATTATGAAAAAGCACAAGGACACTAAGTTTCCGATTTCTTTAGAAAACATCTATCGTGCAAAAGTGCGATTGCGTGGTGTAGCAGACCATACGCCATTGAAGCAGAATCTGCGCCTGTCCGAAAAGTACGATTGCAACATTCTGCTGAAAAGGGAGGATTTGCAGGTAGTTCGCTCCTATAAAATCAGAGGTGCTTATAATAAAATGTCTAGCCTTTCAAAAGAAGAATTAGATCGGGGTATCATCTGTGCGAGTGCGGGCAATCATGCACAAGGTGTTGCGTTTGCGTGTTGGAAAATGGGGGTACATGGAAAAATATATATGCCTTCGGTGACGCCGAGCCAAAAGATTGAAAAAGTTCGCTTGTTTGGAAAACAGCAAGTGGAAGTCATTTTGGTAGGCGACACCTACGATGATGCTTACGCAGAAGCCAAGCGAGATGCTGAGGAAAATAAAAAAATCATCATTCATCCCTTCAATGACCAATGGACGATAGAAGGTCAGGGGGTCGTAGGTCTAGAAATCATAGAGGATGCGCAGGTCGAAATTGATTATTTGTTTGCACCGATTGGTGGTGGTGGTTTGGTGAGTGGCGTTGGGAGCTATTTCAAGCAAATCAGTCCAGAAACCAAGCTTGTCGGCGTAGAACCACAGGGCGCACCTTCCATGACCAAAGCATTGGCAGCAGGAAAAGTGGTGCGTTTGGAACACATTGATCCTTTTGTGGATGGGGCGGCCGTCAAGCAAGTAGGCGACATTACCTTTAGCATCTGTCGACAGGTGCTGGATGATGTGGTGTTAATTCCAGAAGGAAAGGTCTGCACGACGATTTTGGAATTGTACAATGGCGACGGTATGGTCGTCGAACCAGCGGGCGCACTTTCTATTGCTGCCCTCGATCAGTACAAGGAACAGATCAAAGGGAAAAACGTCGTTTGCATCGTCAGCGGTGGGAACAATGATATTACCCGTACCGAAGAAATTAAGGAGCGTTCCTTGCTCTACGAAGGGCTCAAGCACTATTTCATTATTCAGTTTCCACAGCGAGCAGGTGCACTGAAAGAGTTCATTCAATTGCTTGGACCGAGCGATGATATTACGCGCTTTGAATACTCCAAGAAGAACAGCAAAGCCTCTGGCTCTGCCCTAGTCGGTATCGAAGTGACCTCGGTAGAGGACTACCAGCGACTGATTGGAAAAATGAGAACAGAAGGCATCAATTTTCAGGTGATTAACGGCGATCAGATTTTGTTCAATTGGTTTGTATAGTGCCGTACAGATCGTATTCACTCGCATCGGTGATTAGGACTTCGGCAAAGTCGCCCAAGCGCACAAACTGATCTTTAGCAGATACTAAGACTTCATTATCTACTTCTGGAGAATCACCCTCGGTTCTGCCGTAGAAATAGCTGCCTTCTTTGCGGTCGAAAAGCACTTTGAGGCGCTGCCCGATTTTAGCTTGATTTTTTTCTTCCGAAATTCGCTGTTGCAACTCCATAACGCGATTAGCGCGCGCTGCTTTTTCTTCGGCAGGCACGTCATCTGCTAATTTATAAGCACGCGTATTTTCTTCGTGCGAATATTGAAATACGCCTACCCGTTCGAAGCGCATTTCTTCGATGAAGTCCAGCAAATCCTGAAATTCTTCCTCCGTTTCGCCTGGAAAGCCTACCAGCATCGTCGTTCGGAGCGTAAGATTTGGCACTTTTTTTCTAGCGGTTTCGATCAATTGCCTCGTTTCTACTTGCGTAATTTTGCGGCGCATGCGCTTTAGAACACTATCATTGGCATGTTGCAACGGAATGTCCAAATAATTACAAACCTCCTTACGTTCCGCCATCACATCAAAAATCTCCACGGGAAATTTACTTGGATAGGCATAGTGCAAGCGAATCCATTCAATGCCTTCTATATCCGCTAAGGCATGTAAGAGTTCCGACAAAGTCCGTTTTCTATAAATATCTAAGCCGTAATAGGTCAATTCTTGCGCTATGAGCATCAATTCCTTCACGCCTCTTCTCGCCAAACCCTTTGCCTCTTTCACCAGTGATTCGATGGGTCTGGAAACGTGCTTGCCTCGCATCAGAGGAATAGCACAAAAGGAACAAGCCCTACTACAACCCTCAGAAATTTTCAGGTAGGCGTAGTGAAAAGGCGTAGTCGTGACCCGCTCTCCAATCAATTCGTGCTGATAATCTGCATTAAATTTTTCGAGCAAAAAGGGGAGTTCCAATGTCCCAAAATAGGCATCTACTTCGGGAATTTCTTCTTCTAAATCATTTTTGTAACGCTCGGATAAACAGCCCGTTACATAGAGCTTCTCAATTTCGCCTTTGGTTTTGCGATCTGCTTGCGACAGTATGGTGTTGATGGATTCCTCTTTCGCCAAATCAATGAAACCACAAGTATTCACGATGACGACATTGGCGTCCGTATCTGCCTCGTGATGCGCCTCCAAGTCATTCGCTCGCAATTGCGTGATGATATTCTCAGAATCTACTAGATTCTTCGAACAACCCAAAGTAATAACGTTCACTTTATCCCGCTTAATCGTCTTCGTCTTCATGTGTTTGGAATGAGAATTTCATTAGCACTTGTTGGGAATTTTTATAATCTGATAATCAGTAGTTTTCGGTTCTGGCAAAGTGAAAAATTAACTGTATATCAAGATACAGCGTTTATCTTTCATGCAGTCAGGTTCGTAAGATACTGGTTATCAGTGAGGAAAAATCCCAATAAGCACTTAGTTTGCAAAGATAGTCCTAACAAATGTATTTTGCGATTTGTTTCATTGGTTGATTCAGGTAGTCGTCAGAAAGTCCATATTGTTTAGTCAGTTTATGATGTTTATTTAGAAGGTTACGAAGTCAGGTCTTTCTTAATAGCTCAGGTGAATATGGACTGAGTTCATGCAAGAAAATTGTGCGATAAGTATGCTATGACTGTTTCATATCATCTGTGATGAAAAAATAGTGCTACTCTTATGACAGATTGGGAACAGATGAATCATTTTGAGTCTATTTTTTATCTAAAATCAGATTAGTCAATCATAATTGAACATGTTTTTCCCTTTGGAAAAAGCTTAACTGAACGCTAGGGATAGCGACCTAAATCTTAAATAAAAGCAAAAAAAACGCTTTCGATCTAATAAACTCTTGTGATAGCGTTAATTTTCACTTAACACCATAAAATACTAAACATACCCTTTCATTTTTAAGGTAATTTTTCTCTAGTTTTGTAGCAGAGTTATGAAACGCTGATCGTATTTTATTGAGTTCAAAAAATCTGCTTTTTATAATAGAAAGCTCACCGATCAGTCTTGTAAACTAACACTGTAGAAAAGTTCACCTATATATGTACCCAATATCTACTTCCACTCGCATCTTTTTTGTTGCATCCATTTTTGTCTTTTTCGCGCATTCCAGCTTTGGGCAGGAGACGGTCGAGACGCTGACCTCCAAAAGTTTCAGTAGGGAGGGCAATGAGCTTGTCGTAAAATTTCGCCTTCCTGACCGATTGAAGTATACTTATGATGTAGAAAGTGCTTCTATGTATAGCGGCAGGTATAATCTGGTCATCATGGAAAGTATTCGCGGCGAATTGAGGGATTTAAGTCCAGGGCAAACGTATAAATTATATTGGAATGTCATCGAAGATATAGAAGAATTTGACGAACCAGTAGAGGCGAAAATCAACTTACGCTACACAACCACAGCACTGAGAAAGGTAGAAGAAGAAGTCTTCAAAAATTGTCGTAGTGTAAGAGATTATGAAAATTACCGTAGTCTCTATCCACAAGGCAGATTTAGAGCAGAAGCACAACAAAAAATTGAAGCCTTAAGATCAGAACAGGAGCAAGAAAGAAAAGAGCGAGAAGCCATGCGTGCGGAAGATAGTGCGTGGCGAACTGCTACTCGCGAGGACACACCAGCTAGCTATAATGCTTACTTATTCAAATATCCAAACGGGAGATACGCAGCGAAAGCTCGTCAGGAATTGGATAGAATTGAAAAAGAAGCAAAAGATGATGCGAAAACCTTTCGGAATACCAAAAAACCCTTCGTAGCTATTGGATTTTCGGTTTCAGGAGGTTTGAATCATTTACCCTTCGTTAATGACGACTCCGCCATACAAGACGCTACGCCTCAGATAGACAATGGTGATTTTGATGTATCCTACAACTACAGCTTAGCTACTTTCCTAGAGTTACGATTAGCCAATTTAACTTACTGGCACATATCGGGAGCACTTGCGAATAGAAATGTAGTCTATGTCCCAAAAAATTTTAATACTCGCCGAACGCTACGCTATCAAGATCTAAGATTGGTTTCTGGATTTCACATTAAAAATTGGTTTCTCGGAGGATATTATGCTCTGAATGTAAGAGCAGCCGAATTGGAGTACGATACATTTTCTGAGAACATACTCGAAAAGCATCCCGATTTTCTATTGAATGATTTTGGTGTATCCATTGGACTTGAAACCCCAGTTAGAAAGGAACGAATTACAAAAGATTACCAAACGAACAATATTGTATTTGGAATTGGATACGATCTTTCATTAGCAGGTCTACTGGATAATAACTATGATCAACGCGCCAGTGTTGATCCCGTTTTTGCTTTTGGTAATCCAGATGTACAACTCGGTGTGCTTTACCTAAAGCTTGGTATTCGACTGTAATTTGCTCAGTCTGTCTATATTGATATTGCCTTCCAAAAAGGAAAATATCAGCCCCTTCTCCGATTGAGCTAATTCATTTTCTTTACACATTTAAAACACGTCAATTATGCAGACCCTACTTACAAAAAGTCTTTTCATTTTATCTATATGCCTAGCATCCTGCGTAATCGTACAAGCACAAGGCGAATCTTTCTATTTTGTAAATATAGAAAGCAAAGTGACTAAGTACGTGAATGATAAAATGAGCAAATGGGTAAAAAAGGACGAATTTGAGAATTCTGATGAGTACAAAAGACGGATGTCTAAACAAGATGTACAAGCAGAAGCCTATACCCAAGAAGCCATCAAGCATTTTGTGAAAGACCACATCAGAAAAATTAACTTTTCGAGGTATAAGGTTTCTGATTACGATGCGGATTCGGAGAGCTTCCAGATCACAATCGACAAAATTGGGCAGATTGTCTTACCCGTTCCTCGCATAAATGGACAAGCCAAACGCTTCAAACAGCAACGTGAATTCATAGATTTTGATAACCCAGAATTTGCTATTCAAAATAATTCTTGGGTACTCACCAATATAGACGTAAAGCTAGATACCTTCGTGTATAAGTATGATGTCACTAAAAACAGCACCTACAATCCAAGGGATAATTTCTCGGTCACCTGGGACGGCGCACCTATTGCGATAGAAAGCGGAAACATTAGCAAAGGCGTCTCAAAAGGAGCAATTGTCATTAATACCGATGCGGATTATAATGTAGATGCTAATCTGCCCATTAGTCGTCAAAGTAGACCCGATGACATTGCGATTGTGATTGGCAATATGTACTATGATAACATAGATGCTTGGGTAGACTATGCCATAGAAGATGCACAATCTATCAAAGAGTATTTGATTAATGTGCTAGGCTACAGAGAAGGTAATGTCATCATGCTCAAAAATGCAACCAAGGGAGATTTAGAGAAGCATTTTGGCACACCTAACAACCATAAAGGGCTATTGTACGATTTGGTAAAACCCAGAAAGTCTAGAGTGTTTATTTACTACGCAGGACACGGTGCGCCAGGTCGGGAAAATGAGGAACCTTACCTTGTACCTAAAGATGGCGATCTAAAGTCAATGGAAATTACTGGTTACAGCTTAAAAACTTTCTACAACAACATTGGAAAATTGGACATAGATGCTGCTACTATTGTAATAGATGCTTGCTTCTCTGGCTCAGAAGTTTTAGAAGGTCTTTCGGGTATTATCGTAAGAGAAAGACCCAGCAATAATGATAACATAGTCGTTTTGTCTTCTTCTCAGGTCGATCAGTATTCGTGCTGGTACGATGCGAAACGACACGGGTTATTTACTTACCTTTTCTTGAAAGCCATTCACGATTATCAAACAACGGATGGTGACGATAATAAGCAACTGACCTATGCCGAAATTTTTAAATACATTACAGAACACGATGGAGGATTGAGTTATTACGCCAGAAGATTACAGAAAAACGATCAAGATCCCGTTTTGAGTGGTAAGCTAGACCCCCAAACGGTCTTCATTGATTTTAACTAATTTTAACCTTATCTCTAGCGACTTTTTCCGCTATTCACGCATCCTCAAACAGAGGAAAATTTATGCGGAATGCATAATTCATTAACTAAGAGCATGTTTGGAGTATTATCTTCCTGTAAATCAAAATTTTACGAACCTGACTTTGAAAATAATCGCTGCTAACCCATCCGCGAAGCGGTTCTCTCGCTTAAATATTCACTGAATATTTACCTAAAGGATCGCTCGTTCATCTCGATAAAGTCGCTATTATTTTCTTCGCCAGAACCGTAAACTA
>JBCDKV010000256.1:0-6926 GCA_038746215.1 Bacteroidota bacterium
TGCTCAATTATCTTGCATTGACTCAGGCTGTTTCTAAGTAAAATATTAAGAAAAATAAGACTTCGTACAGCCCCAATTTTAATTTTATGATTATATAAAGCTAGTGTAAGAATGTAAATTTATTATTTATATGTTACTTACTTATTTTGCACCACAGGTTTTGCCCAAAACCACTTTGGATTATTCGTTTTGTAGTTGGTAAAATGTACACCTGTGTTTTCATTTTCCGATTTCACGATTTTAGGCAATTGCTGATAGCCATCCAAAGGCAGCAATTCCACGTAGGTGGCTTGTTTCCCTTTTTCCCAAGTTTCATAATCATAGCCACTGTGCAAAGGGGTCTCGAAGCGATAGAGGTTTTTTGCCATGTATTCCAGCAAATAGTGCGATTTGACGGTGGAAGCTTTGTGATTCCAATTGGCAGTTGGATTCAGAATTAAGGTTTGATCGTTGATAAGGCGTTCACGTACTTCCGCAAAACCCAATAGCGTACCTGTTTCGTCCATAATGTAAGCGTCGTGCGTTGGGTCTACCCAAATCCACTGTTCTAAATCCTTGGAATAGACCATATTGATGACATGACAATCGCTGAAAACAGAATCTTTGGGCATACAAGTCATATACCGCGCTTTGAAACCCATGGCTAGGTAGCATTCATTCAGCGCGATGGATAAGCCTCGACAGTTCAAACCACGATCTTCCCGATCACATTGGTCGATCATGCTCAGCGCATTTTTTATCTTTGGATTGTTAAGGCTGCCATCGTGTGGCACGATTTCGTGCATCCAATGTAAGAGATTCAGTATCTGAGAAACTTCGTTGCCTGCTCCTGCGATAGAGTCCAGCTTCAAAGCAGTTCGTAAGGCTTTCAACTTAGGATGATTTTGATCTTCATAGGTAAATACAGGAAAATTTTGGGCTTCGTTTTCATCGTAAGCTGCTGCCCCTTTTAAAATATCCAAATAGCTCGCTTCGTACTTAATCTGTGTGTAAGCAGAATCTTTCCCATTGAGTAGCACGATGAAGTCGTATATAGAATCTGGATGAATCGTGTAGCTAATAGAATCTATATCGGTATAAAAAGTCACTGCTTTCCCAACTTGGTTGGTCGTATAAATATCAGGTCGATATTCGGGCGCGATACGCCACTGCCCTTTGCCAAAGTATTCTCCTTCTCGAATATCGATGCTTGCTGAATTGGCATGAATGATGGGTAGGTCAGCTTGAGCCAATGTAAGGATTGGACTTAAAAATAGGCATAGGAGTACTATGAGTTTTAGGTACTGCATCATTGTTTGTTTTGAAAAAATTGAGTGAAGGTTTGAAAACTGCTAGACTACTAGACATTTTTAATTTCTAACACATAGTCTTACAGCAGCGAAGCTGCAACATGTACTTTTTTTGAAACACATAGAAACATAGAACACATAGAGTAGCGTTTTTTTGCAAAAAAACTATGTGTTTCTACTGTGGCTATGTGTTTTATAATCAATTATTTACGTTCTACTTGTTTCAAAAGTCTTGTTTTTTTTGCAAACTTTCACAAGTACGCTGTACATAGCTCTAAAGTGCAAGCGCAAGTGTCATTAGATCGACCTAATGATAAAATCAGTATTCCCATTATCATACTGTTCTACGGCTAATTGGAAATTGGCAGTCAACTCCTGATTGGAGGCATTGCGAAAAAGTGTTTCGTATTGTTCTTGCAGGGCTTTTGGCTGTTTTTTGCCATTGATGTGCAATTCGTGATCGTCAATTTTTAGCTTAAAAGCTGGCTGATCGATGAGTCTATCCCGGTTTAATTGTTGGTTGAGCAAGCGGGTCAGTGCAAAATTATCGAAGAGGTAAGTTTGGTAAGCATCAGCATTTGAGCCGTAAGTGCGATGTTTGTTAGGTACATAGTTACTTAGCTCAACTTGGGGTGGTAGCAGTCCTCGATATTCAAATTCATAAACAAAGTCGGAAGATATACTCGCGTTGATGGCGTGTCGGATAATGTCCTCATATTTGGCTTGCAAATTGGGATAATGTTGTCCATTGACGACTAGTTTTTTAGTTCTAGCGTTTAGGATGAAACTATAGCGATTATCATTTTTAAGCACTTGATCTTGCTTAAGTGATGCACCAATCTTTTGCATCAACTTTCTAGTGTGTAAGGCAGTACTTTGCACTGGCTCCGACGCTTCAAATAAAGCCTCCGTAGCATACAAATTCTCTAACATTTGCTGAGGCATAGGTCCTTCATTTCTATATTTCCCACCGCCCATACTGAAGTCAAAATGTACCGATTGGCTATTGGGAGCCACCTTAATTTTGACGCGATCTTTGCGTGAGAACTTTTTGCCTTTGTGTGCTTCTATGAGTGCTTTGTACTTCTCGAAGGCCGCCGCCGACTGTATTTTCCCGTCTACTTTTAGCTGCTTATTGTCTAGCTCAAATTGGTAGCGTTTGGTATTTTTGATGATCCCATCTTCCATTAATTGCGCTCCTAGCTCGTTCAAGAAATCTGATTTTCGCTGTTCAATGGCTTGGTGTGCTAACTCAATTTGTTGATGTGCCAACGCTATCTCTTCGTGCGCTTCTGCTACCTTCCGATGCATTTGCTCCACTGCTTGGTGTTCTTTTTCAATCAAGCGATGCTGTTTCTCTATAGCTTCATGTGCTGCCTCTATTCGCCCGTACTGTTGTTGTAATATACTGTCCTCTCCTTGCTCTGTTATCTCGTAACGACCTATGGGTGCTGGTGGACTTGGTGGAGCAGGTGGAGTCGGCGGTGATACAAAGTCAGCAGGAGGCGACGGCGGATTTGGTGGGGTGGGCGGCTCTGGCAAGTCATTAATGAGCTCTTGCACCATCCCTTCGTATTCTTTGAATTCGCTCTTTGGAATAGTTTTTCCATTGATTTTTAATGATTGAATAACGCCATCTACTACTTCTGTTTCTATCTTCTTTTTTGAATTATCATAGCTTATTGTTGTCCTTCCTTCGGGTGCATTGGGCAGGGTATCCAAAACTGTCCCAGTAGTCATTGCTTCAAATTCAGCAGATGCTACTGCTGGTTCAGGGGCGGGCATTTCTAGTTCAGCGGCTTTGTTCTGCTGCCAGCTAAAGCAAATGAGCGTGATAAGCAATAAACAAGTGACTGCAAATTTTTCCATAACACTAGATTGTTGATTCGGATGATTTAATATGCGTTGAACGCGTTTCAGAAGTTGATTTTTGGAGCGAAAAAGCGAAAGGGATAAAGTAGGGGTTTGATATTGGATCGTTTTCAGTTGCAAAAGTGCTTTGGCATAAGTAAGGCGATCTGCACAAACGGCTAGCACCTGATCGTCGCAACAATGTTCCCGTTCGATACGAATTTTCGTGGATATCCACCAAACCGCAGGATTGAAAAAGAAGCAAATTTCGAGTATAGATTGCAGAAGATTCACTAAGTAATCTTTGCGAGCAATATGTGCTAATTCGTGTGCTAAAATAGCTTCCACCTGCGCCACGGGTAGAGCATTGATCGTCCCAATCGGGAGCAAAATGATCGGCTTGAAATGTCCCATGGTAATCGGGACTTTCGTCAATAGTGATTCCCCAAGCCTAACTTTCTCAACTATCCCTAAGCGATTCGCTAAGCTTTCCAGTCGCGCTTCCCATGTTGTGTCGAATATCGCCTGTTGACTTTTTTTGAGCTGTGCTATTTCTAATAAGCCAAAGCCAAAACGCATCGAAAAGAAAGAGACACCGATGAGCCAAAGTAAAGAAATAATGGGTAACTGAGCTTCCAGCAAACTACTGCAATGCGCAAAGAACGACCCCAAGGAAAATGAGGTAACTGTGGTATTGTCCACGCTAACAGCATACGAATTCGATGGATAGTCAATGATCGGGGCGATAGTATCTACCACGATCTGGGCTTCATCAACTTCATAAAGTTGTGAAAAAGTAAATACTGCCAGCATCAGTACCGCTCCCAAAGCAGATACTGCTGCCCAATAACGCGACACTGCACTTGCCGACCTGAGTCTTCGCAAAAAGAGCATCAAAATGATAGCAATCAAGCTCGCCTGCCACAAAGAATGCAAGATCGTCCAACCAAAAGCGTATATCAATTCTTCTGAAAAAAGCATGGGTGATTTCTTTTTTTACTGGTTTGAATGTTCAATTGTTCGATTGTTTCATTGTTCGATTGTTTCATTGTTCGATTGTTCCATTGATTCATTGTTCGATTGTTCGATTGTTCCATTGATTCATTGTTATCATTGCTTTCTTAATTAATCATGCAGCCATGTAACTATGCAACCATGTAACTATGCAACTATGCAACCATGCAGCCATAAATTACTCCTCTTTTGCTTGCTCAATTTTCTCAATCAGCGCTTTAATTTCCTCTAGTTCAGCTTGTGAAGCATCGTGATTACCGAGCGCTTGCATCACTAGATTGCTCGTCGAACCTCGAAAGGTTTGTTGGATGAAGCGTTGAAGTAGATGCCCCTGCGTAGCTTGCTCTTCTACATTAGCCGTGTAGATGTGGGTGCGCTGGGAAGTGTCTCGTTTCACTAAGTCTTTCTCCGTCATCAATTGCATTAATTTCAGGATAGTAGTGTACTTCACTTCCTTGCTTCTTAACTCGTTGATGACTTCAAAAACTTCCCTCACCGAAGCTTGTCCCTTTGCCCAGAGTACTTGTAAAATTTCCAATTCTGAATCCGTTGGCTTGGATGGCATAGCACTTATTCTTATCATTACGAATTATTTCGTACTGCAAAGATGTACGATTTTTTTCGTAGATACAAATTTTTTGTACGAAAATTTTCGTAGTACAAGTAGTTTGACAGATTTAATTTGATGTTTTTTTTGAAGCTAGAACGAATATAAAGTGTTAATAGTCAAATATTTGTGCGGTGGAAAAGTAAATACTCAATACGTCTAACTTTTTGTCAGAATCAGGATTCACAAGATGAGCGGATTAACGGGATTTCCCCAAACAAGACGCATAGCGTCTCATTTGGAAGGCTACGTGCTTAGTAATCCTGAAAATGAATAAATTCTGAAAATCCTGATTCTGACAGATTGAGTACTTACGTGAAAAATCTGTCTTTTTTTTTGAGAATTTTGTTTCTGAAAGCTTCTATCTTTTTATATGTCTAATCAGGGCTGTACGAAGTCTTTGGTGATTCCTGAGAAAAATTTTAGTAAAGCTCTTGAGATCGCGCAACAGGTATGCTCAAAGGGTCCTTATGGACGGAAACACAAATATCAACTTATTTTTTGGAGAAAAATAAATTGACATTTGTGTTTCCGTCCGAAGAAAATTACTGAGAGCTTGTTTGGAGCAGGATCGAACTGTAAATCAGTAGTGTACGGTTCTGGCGAAGAAAATAATAGCGACTTTATCGAGATGAACGAGCGATCCTTTAGGTAAATATTCAGTGAATATTTAAGCGAGAGAACCGCTTTGCGGATGGGTCAGCAGCGATTATTTTCAAAGTCAGGTTCGGAAAATACTGGTTTACAGGAAGATAGTGCTCCAAACATGCTCTGAGCATACTTGTTGCGCGATCCCAAGCACTATTTGGGAACTATTTTCAAGTATACTTGAACCTTCGTATACGCCTAATTAAGTGTAAGCAATATGCAAAATTGGTTAAACGCAATCACACTGAGTGGGTCAATCGTTACATTAGAGCCACTACAAGTACATCATAGAACGGCTTTACTAGCGGCAGCTAAAGATGGGGAACTTTGGAAACTGTGGTTTACTTCCGTTCCCGATGCAGAAAGCATAGACGCTTATATTCAGCAAGCCTTGAGTGATGTTGAAAAGGGTGCAGCTTTAGCATTCGTAGTAAAGCGAAAAGTAACGGGACAAATCATTGGTTCGACTCGATACTGTAATGTAGATCAGGGCAGTCGAAGACTAGAAATTGGCTATACTTGGTACGCCAAAAGCCATCAACGAACGGGCATCAATACAGAATGCAAGTATTTATTACTCACACATGCTTTTGAAGTCCTCCGTTGTATTGCGGTCGAATTCAGGACACACTGGTACAATACTGCTTCTCGAAATGCCATTGCGAGACTAGGGGCTAAACAAGACGGTGTTTTGAGAAATCATCGAATCGACAAATCGGGAAACCTCCGAGATACCGTCGTTTTTTCCATCATTGCAGGAGAGTGGGGTGCAGTGAAGAAAAATTTGGAGTATAAGATGATGCGATGAATGATAATCCTAAGAGCATTTTTGGAGTATTAAGGCTCTAATTTTGCACATCTCTGAAAGCACAACAACTAAATACTATGTTCTCACATCGTTTTCAAAAGCGTGTCCGCTATGCAGAAACGGATAAAATGGGTTATTTATATTATGGACACTACGCAAAGTACTACGAGATTGGGCGGGTTGAAATGTTGCGCGCCTTGGGACTTTCTTATCAGCATATGGAAGATGAACACCAAATTATGATGCCCGTCATGAGTTTGCAGTCGCGTTTTGTGCGTCCTGCTTATTACGACGATCTATTGACTATAGCGACGACACTCCGCAAACTACCTACACAATTCATTACGTTTCACGTAGAAATATTCAACCTTAAAAATAAATTAGTTAATGGCGGAAGCGTTAAGCTCTGTTTTGTGGATATGAAAACAAATAAAACGGTAGGTACACCAGATTTTTTGCTTCATAAATTGCGCCCTTATTTTGAAGAATAGCGTTATCTAGCGGTTTATTTTATGCCAATATCGACATGTCAGAATCGTAAAAGTAGTTGGCACTCTAATCCTCAGATTGCTGATTTTTATTTAGGCGTGTACAAAGTTTTGAGCAATATTCTGAATAAGTTCTAGGAAAGTTCATAAGATCGCGCAACAAGTATGCCCAAGGTTTTTTATGGACGGAAACACAAATTTTCAGTTATTTTTCCTGAAAA
>JBCDKV010000257.1:0-6921 GCA_038746215.1 Bacteroidota bacterium
TCCGATGCGCTCTTCGCCACTTCGTAGATGCCATCTCTGGTCATTTCTTTCACCAAAGCTTTCAATTCCTCGTTTTCTTCTACGACTTCTATTTCCCGCTTGTTGAGTGCTTTGCCGCCCACTTTTTGTGCTAGTTCGTGCTGCGCTTGGCACTGGGTTTTAATAGCTTCGTGCGCCACTTTGATGGCTTCCACCAAATCTACTTCTTGGCATTCCTTTGCTTCGCCTTCTACCATGACTACATTCTCTGCGGTTGCCGCCACAATGAAATCCATGTCTGCTTTTTCAAGCGCAGATGCTTTTGGGTTGACTACGTATTCGCCTTCGATGCGAGCCACTCGTACTTCCGAAATAGGCCCAGCAAAAGGAATATCGGAGATCATCAAAGCAGAAGAAACCGCTAGAGCTGCGTAAGCATCTGGTAAGGTATCTTCGTCGGCTGAAATTAGGTTAATAATGACTTGGGTATCATTCAAATAGCCATCTGGAAATAGTGGACGGATAGCTCTATCGACTAAGCGAGAAATCAAAATTTCGTATTCAGATAATCTTGCTTCTCTTCTAAAAAAGTTGCCAGGTATTCTTCCGACCGAGGCGAATTTTTCTTGATAATCTACAGAAAGGGGGAAGAAGGACTGTCCTTCTCTGGCTTCTTTTGCAGAAACTACACTGACAAACAGCATCGTCTTACCAATTCTCAACACTACCGAGCCGTCCGCTTGGGTTGCCAGTTTTCCAGTTTCTATGATTACTTCTTGACCGTCAGGTAAGTTAAAAGAGACGGTCGTAGGAATTTGCTTTCCCATGTTTTTGATTGATGTATTTTGTTAATTTACACCCCTTAATATAAATCTCGTCTATGGGATGCTTTTAAATATGATGTATATACGACTTTAGGGACTAGTGCTTGTAAAAAAGGAAGGTCTTAAATTGTATTTTGCCCTAATGCGTGAGACAACTATTGTGTATTACTCGATTATTGTAACTGTCATTTGTTGTAAATAGTTACCAATTAGTTCGCTTACTTGCTTACCTAAACCTGTTCAAAATCCAATGTTACCGTTCTGAACATAGCTTTGTGAGTAATCTTTAGTTATTTACTTGCTGTTGCAGCAAAAGTCAGTATTTTTTAGTTTTCCTCGGACGCTAGGTGATGATTCGCTGTTCAAACATTTGCTTTCTAAAACCGTATGTTTTTTGGCTATGGTTTAGCTGCGCCCAGCTAACAACCAAGCGCAGCAATATATCTTATTTACGAATACCTAACTTCTCAATTAAAGCTCTGTATTTTTCAATATCTTTTGTTGCTAAATATTTGAGCAGTCTTCTACGTTTGCCCACTAAACGCAATAAAGAACGACGACAAGAGTGATCTTTATTGTTTGTCTTTAAATGATTCGATAGCTCTTGGATTCTGTAAGTAAACAATGCTACCTGTCCTTCGATCGAGCCTGTGTTGCTTGCCGAACCACCGTGTTCAGCGAAAATTTCCTGCTTTTTTTCTTTTGATAAGTATTGTGCCATTTAAAATTTTTAATTGACGGCAGATTATGATAGCCGTTGCAAGCAGTAATCGACTACTCCCAACTAAAAAAAGCTACTCATAAATACCGTTAGTGATTACGAAAATCAGTTACAGCGGGTGCAAAGATAAGTATTTTTTATTCCCTAAATTCAAAATAGCACCTATCTTTATAGTAAAAAATGCGTAAGAGCAGCTATTTTTGTGTCCACTTTGCGGAAAAAACGACATTATGCAAGCGCTTTCAGAACGGGATATACTACACAAATCGCTTTACGGCTTAGTAGGCTTGTTCCTATTCGTCTTGTTTTGTAGTGCACTTGGCGGTCTTGCCATGCAGGGATTGGGTGAATGGGCGGGTGAGGACTACCAAAATGCGGTGGCCAAGCTCAAGGCGAATAATGAGTTGCATATCAGAAACTATGTGCGGCTTAGCTCAATTGTCAGCCAAATTACCACCTTTCTATTACCAGCATTGATTATTAGCTACTTCTTATATCGAAGAGATTGGGCAACTTTTTTGAAGCTGAATAGACCACCTACTTTTCAGTTAGCCATTCTAGGCGTCTGTTTCTTGTTTGCTAGCTTTCCCATTGCGCAGTGGTTTTTTGAGCTAAACAAATCGCTACCCTTACCTAGTTGGGCAACGGATTTAGAAGAAGATTTGGGCGAACTTTCTGCGGCACTTTTGGTGATGGAACAGCCCAGTGAATTGTTTTTCAATTTAATTACCATTGCACTTATTCCTGCCTTGGGAGAAGAACTGTTATTCAGAGGTGTTTTACAACAAAAAATAAGCATTCTGAGCAGAAGTCCACATTTTGCGGTATGGCTGGCAGCTTTGATTTTTAGTGCCGTACATGGTCAATTTGAGGGTTTTCTAGCACGTTTGGTGCTGGGTGCTGCACTGGGCTATTTGCTGTACTGGACAAAAAATCTGTGGATACCTATTATTGCGCATTTCTTCAACAATGGTATTCAGGTGGTCTTAAAATACTACAATCAAATGCCCAACGAAACCAACGCCAATCTGGAGCTTTCTAATTTGCTGGTCGTTGTTTCCGTCATTTTTGCCTTGGTTTTAGGCTACCTTATCGCTAATTACAATAGAAAAACAGTTGCACATCATCGAACAGCAAGCAAATAAAACGAAACCAAAAGGAGATTTAATTCAACGCTTTACGACTGCACTCATCTTTGTCTCCGTGATGCTCGGCGGCGTACTCGGTGGGCGTTTTCTGTTCGTTACTATCTTCGGATTGGCGGCGGCATTGAGTCTATGGGAGTTTGCATCCATCATATTTTTGAAAGGTGATATACGACACAAATTGGCGACCCTTTTTGTCGGTTTGATGCCTTATGTCTTTCTCGCCTTTTATCACCTCAATGATATCGAAACCTCCATCACGGCGATCCTTTTTTCTATCTTGCTCACCATTTTCCTGCTTTTTGTTTCTGAATTATACGCCAGAAGTGAACAGCCTTTTCAAAATGTGGGCATTATACTACTGGGCGGCGTTTACATCGGTGTTCCTTTCTTAATTTTGAATCTTATCGCCTTTAAATCAGGTACTTTCGAGCACCGTACCGTACTGGTACTCATGCTTTTCACCTGGGCGAATGACACGGGTGCTTACATGCTGGGAAGAAAGCTCGGTCGAACGCTGCTGATGCCCGACGTCTCTCCTAAAAAAACTTGGGAAGGTGTGATGGGTGGACTTATAGCTACCGTACTTTCTGCTTTTTTAGCGAGCTATTTGTTTCCACACCTCATATTATTGGATTGGCTCATCTTGGCAGTCATTGTCAGTACTTTTGGTACTTATGGGGATTTGGTAGAGTCGATGCTCAAAAGACGGTATAAGATTAAAGATTCGGGTAGTTTTCTGCCTGGACACGGCGGCGTATTAGATCGTTTTGATTCATTTATGTATATGTTACCTTTTGCTGCGACTTATTTGCTTTGGATAAAGTGATGGACTCAAATAACTGACAAAGCAATCACTCATGCTCAAAATAATGAATAAACTTTTACTCGCACTATTATTTCTAAGCTTTGCTTTTAGGGGTTTTGGACAACGCATAATTGATGGGAAAGTGATAGATAGCAATAATAAAGAAGCATTGGTCGGTGTGAATATCTTCATAAAAGGAACAGCAAAAGGAACGATAACGGACGGTAATGGGTATTTTGCTTTGCCAATGGTGGAAGCTAAAGATACGATCATATTCAAATACTTAGGCTATTTAGATGTGTACCTTCACGATCTGGGACAAGATTCTACTTTTTTAGTAGAAATGCTTCCACAATCTGTATTAATGGGTAATAGTCACATTGTTATCTATCCTTCCTACAAGCCTCGTTCCGAAAGGTACAAAGAATCCCCCGCCCTAGTCACATTAGAAAATAGCCAATTACAACTGGAAGAACGAACTAGCATTGCGCCTGCACTCAATCGGGTGCCTGGTGTTTTTATGCACACGGGTGCGCTGAATACCAATCGGATTACGGTGCGTGGTATTGGGAGTCGAAATTTGTTTGGCACGGCTAAAATCAGGGCATTTTTAGATGAGATACCACTGACCAATGGTTCGGGAGAAACGACGCTGGAAGATATTGATCTGAGCCTGGTAGACAATGTGCAAATTGTGAAAGGACCAACCTCTAGCGCCTACGGTGCTGGATTAGGTGGCGTCATCTATTTGAATACAGAACAGGAGGAAAATCGCAATGAAATTCAATTGAGTAATACGCTCGGTAGTTATAATTTACAGCGCAATATCTTACAGTACCGATACGGAAAAGAAGGGCTCAGTTTAAATGTGGGACTCAATCGAACACATTCGGATGGTTATCGTGAAAACAACGAATACGATCGGCAAGGATTTACGGTGTTGAGTCGCTACGAAAAGGACGACAAGCAATTTTCGGTGCTTTTTAATCACATTGACTTGAAGGCTTTTATTCCCAGTTCCTTGAACGAGGAAGACTTTAGAAACGAACCACAAAAAGCTGCTTTCACCTGGGGACGAGTTCGAGGCTTTGAGGACTATGCACGCACTTTGATTGGTGTCGCCTACGAAAGTGAAATCAATAAAAAACTACAACAGTCGACGAGTCTATTTACCTCCAATTTTCGCTCTTACGAATCGCGCCCGTTCAATATTTTGCGACAAAATTCGACTACTTTGGGTGGACGCACAAAATTCAAGCTTGCACTGCGCGACTATAATGAAATTCAGTTTGGGGTCGAATATTTTCGCGAGAACTACGACTGGCAAACCAATGTGACCAATGACGGCGAACTAGGTAATTTGCTCAGCGACAATAATGAAGTCCGTCAATATTGGAATAATTTCGTGCAATCGCGTTGGTACATTGGCGACTTCATTGCTTCGGTAGGATTAAATTTAAACATAACCGATTATAATTTAGCCGACCGTTTCCCTAACGACAGCATAGATATTTCGGGTGATTATGCTTTCGATCCTGTACTTTCCCCTTTTTTGACGATACATTATGAGCCTGACTGGTTACCAAATGCAGCCACGATCTTTGGCATTATCAGTCATGGTTTTGCGCCTCCAACACTGGAGGAAACGCTCACGCCAGACGGTATGATTAATCCCGATATTCAACCCGAACAAGGCTGGAATTTTGAAATTGGTATGCGTGGTTATTGGAATCGAATTACCTACAATTTGTCACTGTATTCCATGCAGATTCAAGATTTGTTAGTAGCGAGGAGAACCGCTGCCGATGCTTTCATTGGTATCAATGCTGGAAAGACTGTTCACAATGGTTTTGAGCTTTCTTTAGAGAGCAATTATCAGATCAACAGGAAGTTGACGGTACTACCCTTTCTCAACTATGCCTATTCCAACTATCGCTTTCAAGAGTTTGTGGATGGCGAGCAAGATTTTTCTGGCAATGAATTGACAGGAACAGCACCACACATCGCTAGCGCAGGAATTCGTTTCGAGGCTACCCAAAGTAAGCATTTTTACGGCAATATCAACTATCAATTTGTCGATGCCATGCCATTACGCGACGACAATAGCATCTACTCCGAATCTTACCAATTGCTGAACGCCAAAGTAGGCTACATTTTTCAACTGAGCAAGCGTTTCTCACTAGACCTTTTTGCTGGCATTAATAACATATCAGATACCAATTATGCCGCCATGCTCTTAATCAATGCAGGCAGTTTTGGTGGAAACGCACCGAGGTACTATTATCCAGGACTGCCGAGAAATTTTTACGGTGGATTGAATCTGCGTTGGACGTTTTTAAAGCAATAGTCAAGTTGAAAAATCTTCTTGCAAAATACAAGATTTTGGGTATATTTGTATCAAATAGGTAGTTCCCACGTAACGATAGTTGGTGTCTTTTAGATTATCGTGTACATTGTATGTGGAAAAGCAGTTTTATCTTCTCACACTAAAATTCTTGGCATGAGATACTTTATTTCTCTTCTTTTTTTAATGCTTTTTGCAGGCGCATTAGCTGCACAAAACGCAAATTCCAACGATAAAAATATTACAAAAAGTAGTACCCCAACCGTTGTAGACTTCACCGATCCTAACACTGCCGTTTTCGGTACAGATATTAGAGTGGTAGTCGGTGGTGTGGCTTTGCTCCCTGCTGGCGATGTGGATGGCGACGGCGATGTAGATATGAATGACTACAATGATGCGCTATCAGATGATGATGCTAGCAGTATTGATTGGTTGAATTTTAATAGCCAATTAACGGACTATGATGTGAATGGCGGTGCCGATCTCAATTTAGATGGCGTCATCAACGCAATTGATTTGACCTATTTTCTCTTTCCGAATTTGGGTAAAAGCTCGCAAATTCCAGAGTAATCTTTCTTTGTGTCTTTACGAGTAAGCAAGTCCGAGCTTGGCAGTAGTATAGACTACTGGACATTAGGGTAAAACAAACCACTAAGGCACTAAGAAAGTTAAGGTAATCTGCTGAAAATTAAGTCGTAACAGCTATATGTCTCTATGTGACTATGTGTTGAAAATTAAAAATGTCTAGTAGTATAGCAGTAGTAAGTTTTTTTGACTTGAACACTTAATGATCAGAGAGTTGCCATAGCCAATAGCCAATAGCTAACTGCCAATAACTAATAGCCCCACTAGCTACTTTTTAAAACTTCCATTAAGAAAATAAACTATGAATCGTCTATTTACAATAATATTAGCATTTGCGTGTCTACAAATTAGTGCGCAAGAATTTAATATCCATTTCAGTAATCCAGAGGTGGATAATGCTAGCTCGCCCAGCGAACTTTGTGTAGAATTAGAATTATCCTACACGTCCACAGCTACGCTTGGATTTTCTAACTTCCTATTCGATTACGACGAAAATGTACTCGCCAATCCTAGAA
>JBCDKV010000258.1:0-6919 GCA_038746215.1 Bacteroidota bacterium
AGGATTGAGCAACTAATTATCAAAAAGGCGAGCGTCAACGAAGCTTATCTCCACCAACCGTCTAATGAGATACTGGCTTTCATTCAGGCACAATTTGAGCAAATCGAGTCTAAAGAACATTTCGAGCGATCTAAGCGGAAGGATTTAGAACCACTGAATATCTTTTTTCGGTCTTTGCTAGCCGTATGATTGAACTAAACTACTGGAAAAAACACAAAATGAATCTCAGTACAAATGCCTTATTCTACTAGTTTTTGGGAAAGTGAAACCTACTTCAAAGCAGTGGACTATGCCATCATTGGTAGTGGAATCGTTGGACTGAATGCAGCCTTACAGCTCAAACAGTTGCGTCCGAAAGCTAGTGTCCTATTGATAGATCGGGCAGCGATTCCACAGGGAGCAAGCACCAAAAATGCTGGCTTTGCTTGTTTTGGTAGTCCGACGGAACTCTTGGATGATTTGCAGTTACACGAAGCAGCAGATGTTTGGGCATTGGTGCAGCAACGCTGGGAAGGCTTGAAACGGTTACGGGAAAAAGTTGGAGACGCTGCCCTAGACTATCGACATTATGGTGGCTATGAATTATTTCGAGTAGGAGAGGAAAATATTTTTGCAAGTTGTCAGGAACAGCTCAATACTTTCAACGAGGCATTTCAGCAAATTAGCGGTCAGCAGGCAGTATTCCAAGTGCAGGATGAGAATATTGCCGCTTTCGGTTTTCGGGACATTGCGCACCTTATTCGTTCCGATATAGAAGGACAACTACATCCAGCCAAAATGATAAGGACTTTGCAACATTTAGCACGGAAAGCAAAAGTAGAATGCCTTTACGGACTTGAGATTGAAGCGATTGAAAATGAGCCGAATAAGGTTGCTATATGCTGCAAAAATGGTTGGAAACTACATGCGCAAAAAGTACTGGTCACTACCAATGGTTTTGCCAAAAATTTACTGCCACAACTCCAACTAATACCCGCTCGCAATCAAGTTTTGGTGACCAAACCTATCAAAAAATTAAAATTCAAAGGCTGTTTCCACTATGATAGCGGCTATTATTATTTTCGTAATGTTGGTAATAGAATTTTACTAGGTGGTGGCAGAAATCTTGCCAAGCAAGAAGAGACAACCGACCAATTTGGGCAAACAGATTTAATTCAGCGTGCCTTGCTTAAAATACTACAAGACGTCATTTTGCCCGAACAAGAAATTGCTATCGAACAATGGTGGAGTGGTATTTTAGGTGTCGGCGAACACAAAAAACCCATTATTCGTATGCTAAATGAGCAAGTGGGCGTTGCCGTTCGGCTGGGTGGCATGGGCGTAGCTATTGGAACAAATGTCGGAGAACGGGCTGCAGCTATGCTGGCAGACTGAAATGGCTGTTGGTAGTTGGCAGATTGTGAAAATGAGCAGATGAGCTATTTGAAGTTAGAGTAGACTACTGGACATTAGGGCAAAACAAACCACTAAGGCACTAAGATAATTTACTAAAAATCAAACGATAACAAATGTGTGACTACTCTTCTAAGATTGGAATTTGAACCCACTGGATCGGTAAGCCCTTAGGATTGCCGAACCTACCGTATGTGTTAAACATTAAAAATGCCCAGTAGTGTAAACTTCAAACATTAAGTAGAATGAAACAGCCCTGAGAACTACTTCTCTGGCTTCTGACAGGAAAATTCATTTTTCGGTCTGATAATCTGTCTTCTTAAATTAGGGCTGTACGAAGTCTCATTTTGGTTAACATTTGACTTGAAAACAGCTTGAGCTAATACAAGAAAATTGAGCAATAAGTATGCTCGGTAAGCTTCTTCGGACGGAAACACAAATTTCAACTTATTTTTTTGAGAAAAATAAGTTGAAATTTGTGTTTCCGTCCATAAAAAACCTTTAAGGCATACTTATTGCGCGATCTCATGGGGATTGATCAAGTCCCATTTCGAGCATTACTGAAACTTCGTTCACAACTATTCTTAGATTAGTGACCTCTGAACACTTACTTTTCCTCTACCATTTCCATTACCTCCGCTGCTGTTTCTACTTTCTTGTTTTTCACATACTGCTCTAGCCATTGATCTTGCTCCCAAAGCATATGTAGAATGGATTCACGGGCGGCGTAACCGTGACTCTCCTTGGGTAGCATGACGAGGCGAACGGTTGCTCCCAAGCCCTTTAGCGCATTGAAATAACGCTCGCTTTGCATGGGATAAGTACCTGAATTATTGTCCGCTTCGCCGTGCAACATTAGCATGGGCGTTTTCATTTTATCGGCGTGCATGAAAGGCGACATCTCGTAGTAAATATTAGGGGCTTCCCAATAATTGCGTTCCTCCGATTGGAAACCAAAAGGCGTAAGGGTTCGATTGTAAGCACCACTTCTAGCGATGCCAGCGGCAAATAAATCAGAGTGCGTCAAAAGATTGGCAGTCATAAATGCTCCGTAAGAGTGTCCGCCTACTGCTACCCGATCTCGGTCGATATAGCCCATCGCATCCACGGCATCTATCGCTGCTTTTGCATTAGCGACGAGTTGTGCAATGAAACTGTCATTGGGTTCTTCCTTACCTTCGCCCACGATAGGAAAAGCGGCATCATCCAACACAACATAGCCACGATTGACCCAAAAAAGTGGTGAGCCGTACCAAGGATAAGTAAACTCATTACTCGAAGAGGTGACTTGTCCTGCACTGTTCTTATCTTTAAACTCCCGTGGATAAGCCCACATCAACATCGGCATTTTCTCTTTTTTGGACCTATCGTAACCGACTGGTAAATAAAGCGTTGCGTTCAGTTCTAATCCGTCCTCTCTTTTGTACGTAATGACTTCTTTATGCACATCCTGAATGGCTTTAAACGGATTCTTGAATTGCGTGACGGGTCTCAATTCATCCGTTTTGATGTTGCGAATGTAGTAATTAGGATATTCGTTTTTAGATTCTAATCGCGTTAGGATTTCGCCTTTTTCTATGTCAAAAGCGCGCACGAGGCTCTCCAATTTGTTGGCATGGGTGGCTTCGTACAGTCGTGTTTTGGCTTGGCTTTCCAAATCATATTGATCGACAAAAGGACGTTTACCATCTTCGGAATAGCCTTCTCCTAACAAATACAGATTACCGTCCACGACTTCTAGGGTGTATCTTCCAAATTCATTGCGTCCCGTCACGAAACTACCTGGATCGCTATAATTGTCTTGATAATTGCGTTCGTTGAATAAAATTGGCGTTTGTTTTGGATCAGAAGGATTAAAAATTTCTGTGCGCAGATTACGACTATTCCACCAATAATTAAGGCAAATAGCTAACTCGTCATTACCCCAAAGTATGCCGCTATATCGTTCTTTTGTTTTGAGCAGCAGTTCTTTTGTGCCATCAAAAGGCGCATCTAATTGGTAGACCGCATCCCGAAAGGTTACTTCATTGGCAGCGTCTCCTTCGTCCAATGCTTCCGCCCAATACAAAGTGGCTGCTTTATCCGAACGCCAAGCCAAGCGACGTGGACCTTTGCGAACTGACATAAAGCCCTGTGGAATATCTTCGATCAAAGGAATTTCTAGCATATTTTTCACCAATTTCCCATCTTTATCATAGATGTTAGTGCTGCTAGGAAAGCGGTAATAAGGGACGAGATAGGAGAACGGTTCTTTTACGGTTTCTACCATAATATACTGACCATCAGGCGAAAAGCTAATATCGCTATACATGTCCGTTGCTTTCCACTTCCGCTTTTTGCCGTCTAGTGCTACTTGCCAAATTTCGGAGCGTGCCAATTGCTTAAAATTGGCTTCGTCGGTTGGATTTTTTAGCAAATCTTGGTAGGTGCGATTCTGTGCTTTTTTGCCTTCATTCACAGAAATCGTTGGCCCAGTTGGAATCGCTGTTTTGGTATCAATCAAGGGTTTTCGATCATCTGGTAGCATCGTTACTAAAATAGATTGATCGTCCTTCATCCAGTTGATCGGGTCGCGCATATTGGCATTGATCGCAGCGTCGGTCAGCTTATTGGCACTTTTACTATTCAAATCCAGTACCCACAATTCAACTCCCGTGGTGGTCGTATTCGTAAAAGCAACTTTGCTTTGATCGTTTGACCAGATCACGTTACTGATTCGTGCTTTGGCAGGTAAATTATTGACTGCCTGTTCTTCACGTGTCGCGGCATCAAATATTTTGATATCGTAATAATAGCGGGTTCGACTAGAAATATTGGTCTGCGGATTGATGCGTAGTCCTGCTAACCTCATTTCGGTTTCTGAAAGCTCTGTAATGTTTTTATAGGGACTTCGATACAATAAAATAGCGCGATCTCCTGCCGAATTCATGCGGATGAGCGGCGCGAGCGGTGCATCTGCCAACACCATGATGTCTTCGTGCGGAACTTGATAATCTAAATCTAATTGTGCGTTTAGTAACATAGGTAAAGTCAAAATGAGGAACAAAGGTAAGTTTTTCATATTGAGTGATTTTATTTTTGATGTAAAATAGTACAATAAATCAATATAAGAACAAAAGACGCTCAGCGGAATGTAAAAAGTTGAAAAAAGGAAGCTTTCGTCCCTAGGACGATTTTTTCGATCCGCCATACAGCGATAAGTAACGTACAAGAAATAGATTTACATTCTTAGGTAAGCCATATATAATCATAAAATTTTAATTTCGGGAGACCTTCTGGACAGAAATGAGGTTGCTTTTAATGATTTTTGGAAAAAATCATTAAAAGTAACCTCATTTCTGTCCGAAAGGACCTTTTGAAAATGGAATGAAAAACTTCGTTTTTCATTCCATTTTCAAAAATTAAAGAACGTAAATTTATTTCTCTAACGTTCCTAAGCTAAGTCACCGCAAAGAAAACGTATGCCCTTTATTTAGCAATCGCAGCACCTCTTCCGTAATATCTTCTTCTTGTCGCAAGCGAATATGATGCGCATATTTATTACCCCAAGCAGCCGTTTTGTGCAAGCATTCACTTTCCAAGACTTCATCGTAATAAAATTTTAAGTCTAGCTCCTTGGTCATCGGGCGCAAGATGAGCCAAGCCTTTTTGCTGGTAAACACAACTGCTTTTTTGGCTGCTCCTACACTGCAAGGCGTCCAATTGATGACTGCTGATAAGATGCGGTCGAAGGTTAGAATCAGTTCATCCGAGCTTTTTGCAAATAGATCATCTAGCGTAGTTGCACTGCACGTATGCGATTGGTTGGCGGTCTTGAATTGTCGTTCGCATTTAGAACAAGTCCACATCTCTATGCTAAATTTTATTGGCCTCCGCTGCCGCCTTCCACCGCCTCTTCAAACAAAAATTCTAGTTCTTGTTCGCTGGCGTTTTCGTATTGTGCATCATCTTCCCATTCCTGTGGCTCTTGGATGAGTGCTACTTCTTGAAATTCTAACAGTAAGCTTTCGCGAATTTGATTTTTGCGTCGCTCGCTGCGGATAAAGTCGCTTTTCACTTCCCGATTCGCCATTTCGTATTGGTAGTCTTCCTCGTCTCCAAAAATTTTGTAATAAAGATTGAACCAACCTTTGCGCTTGGAAGGGAGTGGAATGAGTTTGGGATTGTATTTTTTTATCCGATTGGCGGCAACTTGACCCGCATTCACTTTGACATTGAAATCAAAATGGTAGTCGAAAGTATATTCGCCATTCAAGGTAATATTGAGTGCATTGCTCTGAATGAACATGACGGGAATATAGATGCGCTGGTTACTGATTTCTAGCCAATTTTGTAGGTCTTGAAAGCGCACATGTTCCAAATCTTTAAGCTTAACAAAAGTGGAAAAACTCTCAAACATATCAAAATCAACTAGTTCTCCCTCTGCGATACCAATACCTGCCAAAACACGGAACTTTTCGTAGTCGAAATTCATTTGCTCATCCCAATACGCCTGAATGACCATATTGGCGTTCATTTTGCCCCGAATATTTTTATCTGTCAGGATGTCTTGTCCAAAATTTTCGGACTGGGCAAAGAATTTATTGGCGTCTATACTTTTACAAACCAGTTTAGTTTTTAGGCGAGGCTCATCTTCAAAATACATCGTACCCGATAGATCAAAACTGCCATCCATCGCATTAGTATTCCCAAAGATAGACATTTCATTATTATTGAATTGTAGCTTTCCTTTGAAATTTTCGCCTTCAATTTTTCCGTAATTGTAGTTTTCAACATTCGCATTGAAACTACCTTTCAGAAATTGCGTGAATTGTTCCCGTTCTTGCACTTCTTTTACTTGGATGGAGTCGTAGACCACTTCGCTCACTTCGCCTTCTTCCACGGGAGAAGTCGTCAGGGCAATCAAACGATCCAAATCCATTTGTGGGGCATTTAGATTGGCTTCAAATTCGAGTTCTGCTCGTCGCGTATTCAAGGAATCTGCAAACAAGACCGGAATGAGATTATAACAAGATCCATCTAAATAAATTTCGCTGCCCGCGCCTTCTATTTTTACCTCTTTCATTACCAGACTATTGCCCTCTAGCAAAATATCGCCCCGATCAATGGTAATGTCGTCTTTCTCAAATTTCAATCGTGCATCGTCAAATTCCAGCGTACCGCTAGCGTCTACCCTTGTGACTCTACTCACCGACTGCATATCACTCAATCGTCCACGCACCTCTAAATTGCGAATTTCAATTTCGCCACTGCCATCTTTAATATTTGGATTTTCTGCCAAGCCATATACAGCGCGCAAAGGCAGTGTACCATTCAACGCAAAGTCAATTTCGGGATCGTCAAAGTTGTAAGCATTCAGTTTGACTTCGATCAACTCATTATCGAAGTAGCCCTTCAAACGCTCCATTTCAAAACGCGGGCTTTTATTGATGCGTCGTTCGCCATTTGTGAATTTTGCGTCGAAAGATACATCTTTGAATGGATTGTCCAACCTTGGACTGCTAATACGCCCGTCTTCCAAGCCAAA
>JBCDKV010000259.1:0-6899 GCA_038746215.1 Bacteroidota bacterium
CAAACAAAAACGTATGTTCATCCTGCTGCTGGGAGGATTCAATAGGCTTAGCTGTTTTAATATCTAGGTATTCTACGGCTCGTTGTAGTGCTTCGGCTGCACTCAGACTAGCTTGCGTTGTGTTGACCAAATTCGCCAAGGACGGTGTGAATCTACTAGTCGCATAGAAAGGTGTTCCATCTGCTTTGATATGGACACCTGCAATGGCACTTTGTAGACTGATGCCTTTATGTGTCTGAACAAAATAGACGTGTGAAAGTCCGTTGTGTTGGCTTTTGTAATGGTCGCTTACCGCCATATCTTTCAAGTCGGCTGCGGTCAGCTCCCATGCTGCCTTTTGCTCCGATAGATATTTTTCTGCAATCGCGACTGCGTCTATTTTCTGAGCTTTTAATCCCAGAAGCGAACTAATGAATAGTAAGCCAGTAATCAGTAATGAGTTTTTCATATGTGAAAGTGATTTTGTAAGTACTTAGAGCATGTTTGGAGGGCTACTATTCTAAGGTTGTAAACGCCTACTGATCGGTAAGCCCTAAGGATTGCCGAGCAGCTAGCAACAGTAGGATCGGCAATCCTTAGGAATGGTATACAAATAAATTTACATTTTGACTTGCTGCATCCCAACCGCTTGCGGTTCATTCGCTTGAATATTCTTAATATTCACCCTTTGGGATCGCTCATTCATCCTTACCCATCGTTATAAAAAGCCTTACAGAACGTAGGCTATGCGCGGTTTTTACCTCAATAATAGGAACCCTTTAATCCCATTATTGAGTAGGATTAAGAAAAAAATAGCTGCCTCAAAATTTGTAAATTTATTTATATCCCATTCCTAAGCATACTTGTTGCGCAATTTTCTCGTATCAACTCAGACTATATGCTGTTAAAGAACAAGACTTCGTAAAGTCCGAATATCTAATCAAAAACTCACACACATGCACTTTAGAAAAATACTTTTATTAAGTTTAATTACTTGGATAGCTAGCTATCACGCACTAGCACAAATCGATCCTTTATTTGTAGATTTTAGCGGTACACTTACCCAAAACCAGCAGCGTATCCTAAGCAACAATTTAGCAATCACATCAACCGAGCGCAACAAAGCAGTCGTTGTCGATGCAAACATCTTTGAAGCAGCTAGCCTCCGTATTGAACTGTTTGATGGACAAGACATTCAGTTCGACCAAGTTGTACTCAACGCTAGTGGTACGACTTTCAAACACTGGGTGGGCAATTTAGCAGGTGGCATTGGAACAGCCGCTTTCATCCTGAATGGCGACCGCATATCGGGGCACTTTTCGGGAGATTTCGGGAATTATGAATTGTATCCCTTAGATGGTGGCGTACACGCTTTTGCGAAATTGGACAGTGAAGAATTTCTGCCTTGTGGCAATGAGGAAGCAGAGAATACCCAGCCTATTTCGCCTTTGCCCGAACAGGAAAAAACTTCAAATCCATTGAAGAAATCTGCCGACGGAACGGAATGTTTCATTCGCTTGATTGTCGGCTATACGAGTAGTGCAAAAAATAATACGGCTAATAATTTAGGTAGGACAATGAATGAGCAAATCGGCTTGGCAGTTCTAGAATCTAATCAAGGCTACGCCAACTCTGGTGTGGAGTCGAGAGTAGAACTGGCATACAGCTACGAGACGGACGATAACGAGACCCTTTTTAGTGGCACGGATGTAAATGCGCTGCAGTCCAAAACGGATGGGAAATGGGATGAAATCCACGGATTTAGAGATGATTATGATGCCGATATGGTTTGCTTGGTAGCAGGCAGTTACCTCTTCGTGTGCGGACAGGCTTTTGGCTTTGATTATACCAACGAAGCCAATATGTTCCAAGTGTCTGTTTACAATTGCATCGTAGGCAACTATACCTTTGCGCACGAATTTGGACACAATCAAGGTTGCCGACACGACAATGATAATACGCAAAGTCCATTCACCTACGCGAGAGGTCTCAATGATGGTACAGAACGAACCATTATGGCGGTTTCTTCCAGTCCACCCAGACGAAATCACTGGTCAAATCCAGACATCAATTTCGCAGGCGGTGGACCTACTGGGGCAGTAGATCGCGACAACGCCAGAGCTTTAGATTTTGGAGATGAAGTAGTGGCTAGTCACCGAACAACGCCCAATGTTGCGGTCATCAGCGATCTAGTGAAAGATGACGAAACTCGCAATATGGTAGTAATCGACCAACTCACAGCTACCAATGAAGTAGAAGCTGGCGGTATTTTGGAATTGAAAGCGCAGGGTGTAGTCATTTTGGAAGCAGGCTTTCACGCTCGTAATGGTTCAGAATTCAGGGCCTTTCCCATTCCTGCTTGCACCGCTTCTTATTCCATCACCAATGGATCGCTGGAAGATCGTTCAGCAACGACTGAGCCAGTAGCTCCGACAGATCGTCTATCCATTGCACCCAATCCTGCGACTACTTTCGCCCAAATCGCTTGGGCGCAGACAAGCAGCACCCTCCTGAGTATTCAGTTACAAAACGCCTATGGTCAGACGGTACAGCAAGTAGCAGATCATCAACTATTTGAAGAGGGAAATCATCGTTTGGAAATGGATGTGCAAAATCTGGCTAGCGGTTTGTATTATTTGGTATTTTATTCTGACCAAAAACAGTGGTCGAAGCCAGTTGTAGTGGTAGATTAAGTGGGAGCTAAGCAGTAAATCTGTATTCACTATTTTGTTTTTGGTCTTTACAAAGTCCTGTTTTTCTAAACACTTTACTCGAAAACAGCCTAAGCCGATGTAAGGAAATTGAGCAACAAGTATGCTTAGTAAATTCCTTTGGGCGGAAACACAAATTTTCACTTATTTTTCCCGAAAAATAAGTGAAAATTTGTGTTTCCGCCCATAAAAAACCTTGGGCATACTTGTTGCGCGATCTCAAGAGCTTTCCCATATTTATTTTAAGCCTTGCTCAAAATTTCATACATGCCTACATAGTTAATGACCTCTAGCCAATCTGACTGCTGACAGCGAAGCGGTCTCAAATCTATCCTCTTACTCACTTCAACTTCCGAAACCATTTGAGTTCTTGCCACAAATTGCGATAGGAGGTACTGGCTTTTGATTTATTAGAAAAGTGCTGTAGTGGTGCTTGCTCTAGTGCCATCTTTTCCACCTGTGCAGAATATGGAATGAAAGCATTCAACATTCGACGCTTTTTCTTCTTGAATCGCTCTATGGTATCTGTATGTATTTTTCGATGCAGGTCAACCAAATTGAAAAACGGAATGAGCTTTCGGTGGTCATAGTTTTTTTCTTTGAAAAAGCTGATGACTTGATCCAGCGAGTGTTCGGATAGCTGTGCTGGAATCATTGGGACAAGGATAAAGTCAGCTACGCGAAATACATTTTCAGCTGCCAAACCCAAACTAGGTGGACAGTCAATGAAAACATAATCGAAATCAGATTTAAGATCGGAAAGTAAAGGCTTGAACCGTTTGGTGGAGCGTCCAGCTGTGCTCAATTCAATATCTACGTGTCGGTTGTTGATATTGCTCCCTACGATGAAGAGATTTTTGTAGTCTGTCTTGTCGATTGCTTTTTTCCATTTGTTGCTACTCGACAGAAAATTGGCTAGACTGGCTTTGGTTTTTTGCTTTAGGATGTAAGAGGAAGCGCCCTGCGGATCTAAATCCCAAATCAGCGTTTTGTGTCCTTCTTTAGCTGCTAGAAAAGCTAGATTGATAGAGCTGGTCGTCTTACCTACGCCTCCTTTCAAATTGTATAGAGCATATGTTTTCACCTTAAGTCAATTTTTCGCCTGCACACTGTTAGTTCAGTCGTCGCCAAATATTTACGTTACATTACATTAACATTCGATTAACTTTTTAGTTGTATAACTTGATGAAAGTCAGTGCTTGGATGAGCTTTTAGGCAAGTTGATGCTGTCGGACGCCTTCGAATATTCACATGCCTAAACTTTCAAATTCCGTCATTGTTTGCTAAAAAAACAAACCATCAACTTCCTACGAATGAAAAATATCTTGCTTCTTCTCGTCATCATTGCGGCTTTTGCACTAGGTGGCTTTCTGTCTTGGCAGTTCAATAAGCCAGCCGAAAAAACGATTATCAATGAATCGACCGTACTGTTGGAGCAGGTGCGAAAAGTATTCAAACTGGTGACCATCGAAGGTGATGTTGTGGAAACCTACCGAGGTGGAGATATTAAAAATTTGGTCTTTTACCTACCTTTTCCGATGACTTATCCTGCTCAAAAAGAAGCGATTATAAAAGTACAAGGCAAAGTATTGGTCGGTTTTGATATGAAGCAAATGAAAGTAGAAGCTTTTCCAGAGAGTAAGCAAATCAAATTGAGTAATTTGCCCGAACCCGAAATTCTTTCCATCGACCATGACCTGAGCTATTTCAATATCGAAGAAAGCTGGTTCAATACCTTCGATGCTGATGATTACACTCGACTGAACAAAGAAGCTAAGGAAAGATTGCGCAATAGTGCCAAAAACGATGCCCTCTTTGAACAAGCCAAAGTACAGGGTAACCAATTAATTGATGTCATTCGTTTTATGGTCGAATCGACGGGTTGGACACTAATCTATGATGATCCAGAATTGATCAGGATGCAAGATAGTTTATTGATGGACTCCTAATGCGAATAACGGGTAAAATACTCCATTTTGCGGACATTGAGCTGAACCACATCTTAGTTAAATGTCAAGAAAAATGAGATTTATACAGTCGTTATTCAGACGCCTAACAATGTTGTAATCTATGAACACTCGTAGCATCTATTTTCTATTCGCATTATTGCTTTCCGTGAATTGCCAGACAGGCGGACAGCTAGACAAATCGCCCGATACTTTCCTCCAATCAGCAGATGAAATCCTATACGACTCAACTATTGATGATCCCGACTACAGGGTTTGTGGCAACTACATTTATCAGTATTTCAATGACGGTGGTGGACTCATATACGAAGGAGAAAAACACGCTTTGATCGAAACATTTGAAGACCAATACGTACCACCTGAGAATGCTCAGGATAGTGGGCTGGTCAGAATTAGATTTGTCGTAAACTGTCAAGGAAAGAGCGGACGATTCCGTATTTTGACGGGCAACAATTATCAAGCAGCAAACCTATCGACTTCCATTACCGATCAGTTGCTAAGCATCACTAAAATGCTAGACGGCTGGAAAGTCAAACAGCTAAACGGAAAAACCATTGATTATTACCAATACCTCATTTTCAAAATAGAAGCAGGTAAAATAGTCGAAATTCTACCATGAAATATAGCGTTCTCATACTCTTCATGCTCCCATCTTGGGGAATATGCCAACCACCCAACTGCAATGTGTTTCTTTGGAATCAAGATACGGCACTGTACGAAGCTTGTACCTTGGTCAGGGAAAACATTGACAAATATTATCAGTTCGATCCTAAATTCCACGAACTGATGCATCGAGCCATTGAAATTGCTCCAAATTTTGCTTATGCGTATCGGGAATTGGGTGCGCCTTTTGTGAAGACGGGCAATTTTATAGAATGGAAAAAGTACATGGATCAAGCCGTAAAATATGCACCGCTTGATTACTTACCCGTACGTGCTTCTTTGCGGTACAAATTTTTTGCAGATTACGAAGGGACGATCAAAGATATTGACCACTTTGAAAGCCTCATAAATTACGATGTGGGGGAGACTTCCAATGGCACTTATCATTTGAACATCGTCAAAGGACTGTGTTACAAAAAATTAGCACAGCCCGATACTGCTATTCAGATCATAGAAAAGCAGTTGCAACAACCCAATCATTTAAGTCTTTACGATCATTTGCATTTGGGGGTCTTGTATCTGGAAAAGGGGGGAATAGAAAAAGCCTTATCCTATTTTGAGCAACAATCAGCTAACAATGAACTGGCAGATAATTGTTATTATCAAGCCTTATGTTTTCTAAAACTAGCGCAACGAGAACAGGCAAAAGCTTACTTGCAAAAGGCAAAAGAATTGTTTACGAAAGGTAGGAAAATGCACGACGGCTACAATAGGTTGATTGATCAGGTCTACTTTTTTCAGATTGAAGAAGAACTTGCTCAGTTGCAGGAATAATAAGTCACAGAAAGCAACGCAATATCATCTTGGGAGATTACAGTGGTGTATAATTTTTGATTCGCAGGACTACTGATTCAGTCAGATTTAGGTATATACGGAGTTCTGAATAACACTCCGAACAAGTCCTAGTGAAGCTCATTAGATCGCGCAACAAGTATGCTCCAAGGTTTTTTATGGACGGAAACACAAATTGTCAGTTACTTTTCTCAAAGAAAATAACTGACAATTTGTGTTTCCGTCCGAAGAGACTTACTGAGCATACTTGTTGCGCGATTTGCGGACATTGACCTGAACCACACCTGAGTTCGACTTTAGCCATTTGCTATATACTACTGGACATTTTTAATTTTTAACACATAGTCACATAGAGCCACATAGCTGTTATGGCTTGATTTTTAGTAAATTATCTTAGTTTCCTTAGTGTCTTAGTGGTTTGTTTCTCCCTAATGTCCAGTAGTCTACATTTGCTATTAGCTAAAATCGCAAGTACTTGTAACTCAGTAAGATGAATTTATTCACAGTCCTGCTTTTTTTACAAGTAGTAGATAATACCATGAACCTAGAATAAACATTATCGGCTAATAGCAAAATGCCAACTGCTAATGGCTAAAGTCAAGCTGAGTGAAATGTTAAGAAAAATGAGACTTCGTACACTTCTAATTCATAGCTTAAAAATCAGCAGCCTTAGCATCTATTTTATCCCAAAATGACCCTACACCACCTTATCCGCACAATAAGAACTCGCAAAAGCATCGGGTTTGGCTTTGAACACAAAACCCATACCTAAAATGTAGCCCATCGC
>JBCDKV010000260.1:0-6881 GCA_038746215.1 Bacteroidota bacterium
AAATTTGTGTTTCCCTCCATAAAAAATCTTTGGGCATACTTGTTGCGCCATCCCAAGTACTTTACTTAAGTTTCAAAATTTTAATAAAACTGCTATTGCCACAAAATGGAGTATTTTGCCCGTTATTCGCATTCCTAGTAGCAAGAACTCCAAAAACACTAGATAGTTTCATTCCATTTGTGAAATACAGAATTTTGGAGTTTTGAGTCCGTTTGCCTACACGCCTCCTGTAATACCAATCAAGACGAACTCAATATTCGTCAAATCTGGATTGTACCAGCAATCAATCTTTCGAGCCTTAAAAGCATCTACGGCAGCACGTGCTTCTGCCGCCGAGCCGAAAGCCTTGACGATGTAGTACGCACCAAGAAAATTATTGGCTTTTTGTATCTGTGTATCTCTGTGATAAATCAGCCAGACTTGTCCAGCTTCTTTCGGGGCTTTGATTTCGTAGCGATTATAATCTGAAGAATATACGCCGAATTGGACAAAGTGCAAATCGGTGAAGAAGATGAAATTTTCGGAATATTCCTTTCCCGTGCCAGGAGGTATAATTCGCGCTTTTCGATCGCCATTGTAAGTAAAAGTTCCTTCTTGTCCTTTCACAAGTCCTGTGGAAAGAAATAAAAGTATAGCAACTACTAGCCCTATTCTCATGCCAGCTTTGTTTTTTGATTTCCTTTCTAGTAGAGTAGGAGTAGACTGATATATGAAGTTCTCAGCATTACTTACCCTCACTGCTAGAGCGGAAATAGTGAATGAATAAAAATTATTTTGAATCGTTTGTTTCTTGATTAGAAGACAAAAATCGGTGGGACGCTATCATAATGCAAATACCTTAAATTGTTACAAAATTAATGAATTGGCAGTCGTCAAAAAACTGCAATGAGTGAATGGGATAGCTGAATCTTTGAATCCTTTAGCTGCTTTAGTGAAAGGTCAATAATAACTTTGACTATTGTACTTGTCTTTTATTACTGAAAAAATCCTTATTTAGCCAAGGCATAGGTGCAGTTTTTTAACCCTCCTCTAGAGTGAAAAATAGCTGTCTGCTCTAACTGAATTTGTCATCGACCTTTCACTTGCCGATTGGAATTTAAGCGTGTACGAAGTTCCGAATAACACTTGAAATAAATACTAGTAAAGCTCCTTCGATTGTGCAACAAGTATGCTCAAGGATTTTTATGGGCGGAAACACAAATACTCAGTTATTTTTCCTGAAAAATAACTGAGTATTTGTGTTTCCGTCCGAAGAGATCTACCGAACATACCTGTTGCGCGATTTTCTGTCATTGATCTGAATTGTACTTAGAGGAAATATTAAGGGAAATCAGATTCTGCATACCACTAAACGGAATTAAATCGTAAGAATTTAAGTCATTCATTTGCATTCGGTTAATTTTCTCTTTAGCTTCGCCCTAAAATTTTAAAGCTACATTAGTTATGATGCAAGCAAATAGATCATTTTTTTACTTTTATTTTTTTTGGGGTTCTATTCCTAATGGGATGAAGGAGTTAGCTGTTTGATCGAATTTGTTAGCAGTAACTTTTGACAAGTCCCGCGCGAGTGGGGCTTTTTTTTTGTCCATAACTGAACGCAACATGAACACAGAATCAACCAGTAGAGGCAGCAATACCGTAATAGCAACAACCATAACTACACCCAAAAAGGTAGTCATACAAGGCTATGCGGGTGCTTTTCATCAAATCGCTGCCGAACTTTATTTCAAAGATCAGGCTATTGATATTGTCCCAGCCAATAGCTTTGATGAGTTAGTTGCCTTAGCCGAAAGACCCGAGCGAGCAGATACTGCATTGATGGCAATCGAAAATTCAGTTGCGGGTAGTTTGATGTACAATTACGATTTGTTGCGACAATCTAAGCTTAAAATCGTTGGCGAAATCTATTTGCGCATCAAACAAAACCTGATGACGCTGCCCGGTGTACGTTTGGAAGATTTGCAAGAAGTCCATTCTCATTACATGGCAATTGCGCAGTGTCGCGATTTTTTCCGAGCCTATCCGCACATTAAACTAATCGAAACTGCCGATACTGCCCTGAGTGCAAAAGATATTCGCGACAATAACTGGCAACAGGTCGGTGCCATTGCCAGTACTTTAGCCGCTGAATTATACGATCTAGAAATCATCGGCTCTAGTATAGAAACCAATAAGCAAAACTATACTCGATTCTGGGTTTTAGCACGTGAAAATGAATCGCTGGATTCCTCAAAAGTGGAGAAAGTAAGTATTTGCTTTGCCACCGATCACGAAGTTGGTAGCCTCTATCGGGTACTCTCTGTCCTCTCTGCTTACGGCATTAATCTAACGAGTATTCAGTCTACACCTATCATCGGTAAGCCTTGGGAATACCGCATCTTCGTGGATTTTATCACGGATGGAAAGGTTAGTTTAAAACAAGCCATCGATGGCATCCGACCATTAACTTATGATTTGGAAGTGATGGGAATGTATGGTTTGGGGGAACAGTATGAGTATTGAGATTGATAGGGTAGGGGCGTTTTTTTTTGAAACACTGAGAGCACTTAGATGCACTAAGGCGGAGCGTTTTTTTAATGCTGAGAACATTTAAAGATGCTAATAATTAGTCTTTTTTATTTTGGAAAAAGAGGCAATAACTTTTTTAAAAAATTATACATTATGGAATGGACGAAAAAAAAGATAAATGAATTGGCTTATGAAATTGTGGGTTGTGCTATTGCAGTGCATCGAGAGCTGGGATCAGGGTTGTTAGAATCTGTATACGAAATCTGCATGGAACACGAATTGAAATTGAGTGGGCTGGAGGTAAAAAGACAGCAACCTGTGAAAATTAATTACAGAGGTGTACTAGTTGAAAAGGAGTTAAGATACGACTTACTGGTAGAGGACTGCATTGTAGTTGAATTGAAATCAGCAGAAATCGTTCATCCTGTTCACGAGTCTGTACTAATGACCTACATGAGATTATTAGAAAAACCGAAAGGACTACTCATCAATTTTTTCACAGATAACATCACCAAAAGTCTTAAGCCATTCGTCAACGACATCTTCGCCGAACTTCCAGACCGATAATTATTACGATAATTCTCTACGCTTACCTCAATCCCTGTCCTGTACTTAGTGCCTCTTAGTGTTCTAAGTGTTTCAAAACCAGCGTCTTTGCATCCCGATTATCTTAACTATTTCATAATCTATACCTTAATGTTACACACAGCTAGCCGTTTAGGCGAAGTCAAAGAATACTATTTTTCGAGCAAACTACGTGAAATCCGTGGTATGAACGCAGCGGGTAAAAACGTTTTGAATCTAGGCATTGGAAGTCCTGATTTGCCACCAGACCGAAGCGTGATCGAGGCACTTCACCAACATAGTGATTTGGACAACAATCATGCCTACCAAAGCTATACGGGTTTACCTGAATTGCGAGAAGCCTTTGCAGATTGGTACAAACGCTATTTTGGGGTAAATTTGGATGCAGAAAAAGAAGTGTTGCCACTCATTGGCTCGAAAGAAGGCATCATGCACATTTCCATGACCTACTTGGAAGCAGGTGATGAAGTCTTAGTTCCTAATCCAGGTTATCCTGCCTATCAAGCCGTGGCGAATTTAACAGGCGCAAAAACAATTTTGTATGACCTGAAAGCAGCGAATAACTGGCTACCTGATCTAAAGGCTTTAGCGCAACTAGATTTATCCAAAGTTAAAATTATGTGGATCAACTATCCCAATATGCCAACTGGGACGCCTGCCAGCATTGCCTTCTTCGAAGAACTTATCGCTTTTGCACATCAGCACAAAATCTTGATGGTCAATGATAATCCATACAGCTTTATTCTGAATGATCAAAAACTGAGTCTGCTGCAGATCGAAGGGGCAAAAGAAGTAGCCTTGGAGTTAAACTCTCTGAGTAAGTCTCACAATATGGCGGGCTGGCGCGTTGGGATACTAGCTGGGAAAGCAGATTATTTGAGTACAATTCTGCGTTTTAAAAGCAACATGGATTCGGGCATGTATAAACCTGTCCAATTGGCAGCGGCAAAAGCATTGTCTTTGCCTAATCGTTGGTACGGAGATTTGAATATTGTCTATGCCAAACGTAGAAAAAAAGTCTACGAATTGATGGACGTTTTAGGATGTACTTATACCCAGTCGCAAGTAGGGCTATTTGTTTGGGCAGAAATCCCAGATCGCTATCGAGACTGCTACGAGCTGGCAGATGAAGTACTACACAAAGCGAATGTCTTCATCACGCCAGGTGGAATATTTGGTACAAATGGCGCACGTTATCTTCGGACATCGCTCTGTGGAAAAGTAGAAGTTTTTGAGGAAGCGATTATGCGTATAAAAGAAGCATTGTAATTATTCCGACTAGAGACTAATACAGCTACTGGTACAAGCTACACCTGAATGAAATATTGAGAAAACTGAGACTTGTAAAGTCGTTATCCACATCAATGACAAAAAAAATATGATAGTTGCTATAGATGTACACTACCGAACAGATTTTGCGAAAGCAGTTGCCATTGAATTTCAGACATGGCAGGACGCGACACCTTTAAATATACACGTGATTCAGTTGGAATCCGTAGCCGAATATGTACCAGGACAGTTTTATAAGCGAGAATTGCCTTGTATTTTAGCTGTCTTAGAAAAGGTCGCTTTAGAAGAAGTCGAATGTATAGTAGTAGATGGCTATGTATGGCTGAGCAATGAAGGAAAACACGGTCTTGGAATGTATTTATACGAAGCACTGGACCAGAAAGCACCTATTATTGGAGTCGCAAAGCGTTCCTTCAAAGACAATGATGCCTATGTAAAAAAAGTATTCAGAGGGGCAAGTAAAAATCCACTCTACGTGACCAGTGTTGGTATTGATGTGGAAGTAGCAGCTAATTATATTCAAGATATGTACGGAGCATACCGCCTGCCTGATCTTCTAAAAACTTTAGATCGACAAACAAAAACATAAAAATGACCAACGAACGATTCAATTTTTGGCAAAAATGGCTTATCTATGCTAATGTGATGACGGTAGGCGTTGGTTTATTAGTCGCATTTGCAGGAAACTCCTTTTTCTTTGCATTGCACAATGACTACACTGCAAAAGTATTCTTTGAAGGAACAGCATTTACTCCCGAAGTACTACAACTCAAAAACTGGTTGTTTGGTATCATTGGTGGCACAATCGTTGGGTTTCACCTGCTAATGATTATGATCGCGGAATATGCTTTTAAGCGCAAAGAAACATGGGCATATTGGGCAATGTGGCTAGGCTTATTGTCTTGGTTCATCATTGATAGCAGCCTCTCTTTTTACTATGGTGCTATTCATAACATTCTACTAATCAACATAGTTGCCTTAATCCTCATTGGACTTCCTTTGCTGATGACTAGAAAGGTTTTTACTGATAATAAATAGTTAAATTGACACAAAATGAAGAATCGCAAAATCACATTGAGCGAACAGGAAATCCCAGATAAATGGTATAATGTGGTGGCAGATATGCCGAATAAACCACTGCCACCTCTGCATCCTGGCACAAAAGAACCCATCGGACCAGATGCACTAGCCCCACTTTTTCCAATGGAATTGATTAAACAAGAAGTGACGACGGATAAATGGGTAGATATTCCTGATGAAGTACGACACATCTATTCTATGTGGCGTCCGACACCGCTCTACAGAGCTTACGGTTTAGAGAAAGCACTGGATACGCCAGCCAAGATTTACTACAAATACGAAGGGGTAAGTCCATCGGGTTCGCACAAACCAAATACCGCAGTACCACAAGCCTACTATAATAAGCAAGAAGGTATCAAACGCATCACCACAGAAACGGGAGCTGGTCAGTGGGGTAGTGCTTTGAGTTTCGCGTGCAACCATTTTGATTTGGAGTGTGAAGTGTATATGGTTCGACTTTCCTATCATCATAAACCTTACCGAAAAATCATGATGAATACTTGGGGTGCAAAGGTGTTTCCATCGCCTTCGGAAGCTACAGAAGCAGGTCGAAAAGTATTGGCAGAAGACCCCAATACGACCGGTTCTTTGGGCATTGCGATTTCAGAAGCGGTTGAGCGAGCTGCTACCAATGAAGATACCAAATATGCGCTGGGTAGTGTTTTGAATCACGTCAAATTACATCAGACAGTTGTTGGTCAAGAAGCAATCAAACAAATGGAAAAAGCAGGCGATTTGCCAGACATTGTTATTGCGCCTTTTGGTGGTGGATCGAACTTTGCTGGCTTGGCATTCCCCTTCTTGCGCCTGAACTTTGAGGAAGGCAAAAAGATTCGTTGCATCGCTAGTGAGCCAACTTCTTGCCCTAAATTGACACGCGGTGTATTTCGCTACGATTTCGGTGATACGGTCGGGATGACCCCACTGTTACCGATGTACACCTTAGGACATAATTTTGTACCTGCTCCCATACACGCTGGAGGCTTGCGCTACCACGGTGCTGGTGTCATCGTTAGTCAGTTGCTGAAAGATCAACTCATCGAAGCCGTCGCGCACGATAATGTAGAGGTTTTTGAAGCGGGCGTTCTTTTTGCTAGAGCAGAGGGTATTATTCCTGCGCCAGAAGCGACCCACGGTATCGCTACGGCAATTGCAGAAGCGCAAAAGTGTAAAGAAGAAGGCGTGTCCAAAACCATCTTGTTTAATATGTGTGGTCACGGTAATTTTGATATGAAAGCCTACGAAGATTATTTTGCTGGTAAAATTGTAAAACATGAATTGACTAGTGAAGAAATTCAGGCATCTTTAGCAAAATTGGAGACCCCTGTGATTGCATAGTGAAAGATCATTAATAAGTTGAGCCAGAAAAAGCAGTTATTTTGAGTAGCTAAGCAATACAAAAAATCAGTGCATAGCAG
>JBCDKV010000261.1:0-6842 GCA_038746215.1 Bacteroidota bacterium
CCACGAAAGTTCTCGCTTCAAAAGTCTGTTGCGATATGGAACAGATTACAAAAGCTGGGCAAAGGGGTTAAATGATTTAGGTTATTCCAAGCAAGCCAATTACGGACAAGCTTTGCTCCAAATCATTGAGCAATACGAAATTTATCGCCTAGATGAAATGAAGCTTTGAGTCTTGCAGTAAGTTAAGCTATTAGCTGTTGGCTAGGGCAGCTATTTGATTATCAATCAATTGCACTAGTAAAGTTTTGAAATCACGCAACAAGATACGTCTAGGAAATTTTTATGGTCAGAAGTACTTAATTGAGGGCATGATGATGGGCAACTTTAAGTTTGCCTGTCATCTAAGTGCATTAAATGACAGGCAAGTTTTAGCGTTCATAAAGACCCAATAAGCTTTTACTACCGCTACAAAGTTGATTGATCGCTACACCATTATTAGCAGCAACTTCCCATCCGTTCTTTGCGTTCTCAATACGCAGTATATCATCTAGTGCGGTATCCACATTTTTCAGGTTAATGCGTATTTCTCCTTTGACCAGTCTTCCGATGGCTGTAAAATTGCATATTTGTGCTTTGCGTTGAGTATCAGTTGCGGTTATTCTTACCACAATTTCTCCTAATCCGTTATCACTGATGGTCATTTTACGTATAATATATTCAGCAGGTTCAGCAGATATAAAAGTTCCATATACTTTTGTTTTCATTGCTGCTGGACTCATGCCCCATGGCTCTAGGCGGTAACCCGCTTCGCCTGCTACTAGATTGTAACTGACGCTAGATTGACTGCCATCAGTGGCAAGATAGCTACAAACGAGTTGATTATCCTTTACTGCAAAGCTGACTTCGCCCGCTACGTCTTCCAGCATTTCATCTGCTACATAAACGGGCAGCGCAGTACGCTTAGTGAAACAATATACTTGTACTTCTTCGCCATTTGGAGTCTGACTAATGATCACAAATTCGGGGTTTCCATCCGCATTCATATCCATGACATGCGTACTTTTCAATTCTCCTTCCACGTTTATGCCTAAATCTTCGATCTTACTGCCGCTAGGATTTCTAGCAATGACTTGTAAGCTCTCTACTTCTGGATTTACTTCAAATGTATAGTCGTCGTACTCGTAGTTTCGTAGTATTGGTTGAGACTTGATGATCTCTACGGATGAATCTACGTCTTGATAGATGGTGATGTCCATTGTGTCGGTAGTGGTTATCGCAGTAGTACTTTTGGTTTTTGAACTGTTTTGACAAGCTAGCAGCAGTGGCAATAAAATATAGAGCAATAGTCTTTGGCAGTATGTATTTAGGTATAATAGATTCATAACCAATTTTTTACAGTTAGGAATTAGTCTTGTACGAAGTCTCATTTGTTTTGATATTTCACTCGAAACCAGCCTGAGTAGATGCAAGAAAATCGCGCAAAAGTTACGCTTGATAAGCCCTTTCGGACGGAAACACAAATTTTTCCAGGAAAATTTGTGTTTCCGTCCATAAAAATCCCTTGAGCATACTTGTTGCGCGATCTCAAGAACTTTATCAGAACTTATTTTGAGTATTACTTCAGACTTCGTAAACGCCTCGTTAAAAATGCAAAAATAATTCTTTACGGCGTCCTCCGAAAAGAAGCGTTTTTCTTTTTAGCTTTGCTCGAAATCTTAACAGGATGAGACTTATATGGATCATTATTGCATTGATTGGGTTGTGGGCTTGTCAGTCCGAATCATCGACTACTCAGGATGATACTTTCGATCACATCAAAGACAAAAAAGTGCGCCAGCTTTTAAAAGAAGCCACGATAGCCGCAGGTGGAAGGAACATTTGGAATAGCAAAAAGCAGCTTTCTTTCCAAAAGTACGTCGCCTTGTACGACTCTACTGGTACAGCGGAGCAAGAAAACTGGCAGACGCATACATACACTTACCAACCGACAAAAAAAGTGGAGATCAATTGGGAAAAAGATAGTGCCGCTTACGAAATCATTGCTAAAAACGATCAATTGCAGCGTTTGGTCAATGGTGGAATTGACACCAGCGTGAGTCAACAATCATTAGAAAATACAGTGCTGAGCGCGACTTTTGTGATTAGTTTGCCGTTCAAATTGTTGGATGAAGGCGTGCAGTTGAGTTACCAAGGCAAAAAGCAGTTGGATACGGGACAAAGTGTAGAGGTGTTGCGAGCGGTTTATGATGCTACGCAAAACGAGCAGCATAGCAATCAAGACGTCTGGGAGTTGTATTTTGACGCATCGGATCATAGGATGCTAGGCTACCAAGTGCAGCACGACGATCACATCAGCTATGTACTAAATGAAAGCTTTCACGTGGTGGAAGGACTCGTTTTTCCGCATCTTCGCAAAAGCTATCGCGTCAATGAAAATGGGGAACGTTTGTTTTTAAGAGCTGCTTATGAATACAAAGATTTTACCGTACGATTTTGAGCATTGCGTATGATATTATTATTGGAAACGGCAACGGAAATATGTTCGGTTGCAATTGCGAATAATGGAATCCTGCTAGCACAACAGCAAGCCGAGGAAAAGTATGCACATACGGAGCAGTTGACGATTTTAATCCAAGCTGTGACGCAAAGCGCTGCGATACAATTGACTGATTTGGAAGCAGTTGCTATTAGCCAAGGACCAGGTTCTTATACTGCACTGCGCGTAGGCACTTCGGTGGCAAAAGGTTTGTGCTACGCCTTGGATATTCCACTCATCGCGATAGAAACTTTGGCAAGTTTGGCGGACGCTGCGCATCGATTAGTAGGCAATGAAATTGCTTTGTATTGTCCAATGATAGATGCTCGAAGGATGGAAGTTTATGCTAGTCTTTATGATGCTAATGGATCAATTGTACAGGCGCAGCAAGCGATGGTGATTGATGAAAATAGCTTTGCTGACTACTTTAATAATGGACAAAAAGTGATTTTTTGTGGAAATGGTGCGGTAAAGTGTGCGTCTGTTTTGACACATCCTTTGGCGCAGTTTGAAGATGTTATTTGTGATGCTGCTAATTTATTGCGTTTGGCGACGGAAGCTTACGAAAAGCAGCAGTTTGAAGATGTTGCTTATTTTGTACCTATTTACGGTAAAGCTCCTAATATCACGGTATCGAAGAAAAAACTTTGAGTAGACTACTCCAACTTCCTCAAATATCTTGGCACTTGAAACCGTTGTCCGAATCGCTGTTGGAAATCTTTGCACCTAGCGATGAAATCTTCCTTTCCGTAGTCAAAAATATACTGAATGACGCCACCTTTGGTAGCGGGGAAACCCCAACCATGAATGCTCCCTAGATTAGCAGCAGCAGTAGTTTCGATTACCTTTTCTTGCAAACACCAGCCTGCTTCTATGACTTGTGCTATGAGCAGGCGATCCAAGATTTCTTGTCTATCGTAGCTTTTTTGAGTAGTAGGAAAATGGGTTTTAAGTTCCGTCCAAAGCTGGCGTTGTCCATTTTCTTTGTATTCATAAAAGCCGCAATTAGCGTTTCGTCCCTTTCTATTCAGTTCCTGAATCATTTTCACTAAGACCTCCACCGCAGGATGTTGTACATATTTAGTGCCGTAGTGTTCATCCGCTTGTTCTTCGTAGCGCAATATAATTGGTAGCCCTAAGTCATCAGCTAGCGAAAGGCCACCTTTGGGCATTCCCGCCTGCAATCCTAGATGCTCAATCAAGGCTGGCGAATAGCCCTCTAGCAGTAAGGTAATGCTTTCTAACACGAAGGTATTTTGCACCCTAGCAGCGTAGAAACCCCAATCGTCTGCTACGATAATTGGAATTTTATGAATGGCTTTCACGAAATCGAAAGCGCGTGCAATCGTCTCGTCGGAAGTTTTTTTACCACGCACGATTTCTACCATTGGAACGCGGTGCGCAGGTGCAAAAAAGTGTAAACCGACGTAATTTTCGGGTTGCTGTGACGCTTCTGCTAATTGAGAGATGGGAATGGATAAGGTATTGCTACCAATAAAACTGTATTCGTCCATGAAAACTTCTGCTTCTTGGGTAACTTTTTGTTTCAGGTTAGCATTTTCAAAGACTGCTTCGATCACCAAATCGCAGTTTTCAAAGGCTTTTGATTTTTCAGTAGTCTGTACCCTTTTCAGTACTTCATTTCGCTCTTCTAAACTGATTTCGTTGCGCTGCAACATCTCTTCCAGATTGGTTTCGATGTGCTTTTTCCCTCTTTCGGCTATGACTTTAGACACGTCTTTCAAAACGACTTTCATCCCTTCCACCGCACAGCTTGTAGCAATGCCCGAACCCATCAATCCAGCTCCAATGACACCAATTTTCTTCGGACGAAATTTTCCAAAGCCTTTCGGACGATTGATACCACTCGTGATGGAGTTATAGTCGAAATAAAAGGCTTTAATTTTATTTTTAGCAGTTTTGCTGCAAACCAATTCGGTGAAATAACGGCTGTCCACTTCAAGCGCCGTATCGAAGTCTAATTTAGAGCCTTCTGCTAACACATTTAGTATGCTGTGCTTGGCTGGAAAATGCAATTGATTTTCTTTGACCAATTGAATATTCAAACGACGAATTTTTCGGGTCATCGCTACATCCGCAGCCGTGCCCAGTGGGATTTGTCCATCTGCTTGATCCCAAGTTCGCCTCGCTTTCTCAGTTTGTAGCAACCAAGTTTTGGCTTTGTCCATCAACTCGTGTTCGTTGCTAGCCAAATCATCAATGATTCCTTCTCGCAAAGCTTCTTCTGGATGATATTGGCGGCCTTGCGTCAAAATTTCATAAGCCCGTTCAATTCCCAGCAGCCACAGCAAGCGCATAACACTTCCGCCACCTGGCATCAGTCCTAAATGAACCTCTGGAAGCCCGATCTTTATCTTTGGACGATTCAAAACAATGCGATGATGACTCGCTAGTGCCATTTCAAAACCAGCACCTAGGGCATTGCCATTAATCGCTGCCACTACGGGTACGCCAGGGTATTCAATATCGCGAAATAATTGCTTGAAGCGTTGTGTCAGTTTAAATACCTCGGTGGCATCTTTAGCATGGAACAGAAATTCTAAATTGCCTCCTTCCAAAAAGTTACGCTTGGTAGAACTGAGTATCACACCTCTCAGCGCACCCTTATTTTTTTCTGCTTTTAGGTGCGACAAAACAGGAGAAAAGGCATCTACGATCTTATGGCTAATCAAATTCTTAGATGCCGATCCCATATCCAGCACCAGCGTGGCAATATTATCCGTATCTTTTTTGTATCGAATCATGCAAGTTTGAACTTTTTGAGTTTCCTTGTTGCCATTGCTTCCTTGTTGAGCCATGCAACTATGTAACCATGCAACCATGCAACCACCTACATCACCGCTTCCAAACTCCTCTTCTCACTTTTTGCAAGTGCTTTTTCCAAATCCTTAATTAAATCATCGGCATCTTCTACACCGACGCTCAAACGAATCAAGGAATCCGTCAAACCTACTTTCAAACGTTCTGCTTTTGGAATGGAAGCATGTGTCATGGAGGCAGGATGTCCGATGAGTGATTCTACACCGCCTAACGATTCTGCGAGTGCAAACAGATGCGTATTACTCAATATTGACTTAGCACCTTCAAAGCTATCATTCACTAAATCGAAGGAAACCATACCACCGAAGCCACGCATTTGTTTTTTGGCAACTTCGTGTCCTTGATGACTTTCAAACCCTGGATAGTACACTTTACTCACTAGCTCATGATCTTGTAAGAAATGCGCTACTTTTGCTGCGTTCTCGCAAGCTCTTTGCACCCTTAAATGCAAAGTCTTGATGCCTCGCAATGCAAGAAAACAATCCTGTGGACCTGGTACAGCACCAACCGCATTTTGGATAAATCTAAGCTCCTTCGCTAAGTCCTCGTTTTTGGTAACCAAAGCTCCTAGCACCAAATCAGAATGTCCACCGATGTATTTGGTAGCAGAATGTAAAACTAAATCTGCGCCCAAATCTAATGGATTCTGTAGATAAGGCGATGCAAAGGTATTGTCTACGCAAAGTATAGCATTCGAGCCGTTGCGGAGTTCGTGTACTGCTTGTATATCAACGACATTGAGCATTGGATTGGTTGGCGTTTCCACCCAAATGAGGCGAGTTTTGCTGCTGACCTTTGCTGCAATATTTTCCACTTGCTGCATATCCACAAAATGTGCTTTGATGCCATATTTTTCAAAAATCTGTCGCATCAAACGGTATGAACCACCATATAAATCGTTGCTGGAGATGATTTCGTCGCCTGGCTTCAAAAGTTTTAGTACCGCATCCATGGCTGCCAATCCACTCGCGTAACAAATACCATCTGTTCCGTTCTCTAGTGCTGCCAGATTATTTTCCAGAACCGTTCTGGTAGGGTTTTGTGTGCGAGCATATTCGTAGCCCTTATGTTCGCCCGGTGAGGATTGTACGTAGGTAGAGGTTTGGAAAATAGGCGTCATAATTGCACCCGTAGAAGGATCGGGTTCGATGCCTGCGTGTATCACTTTTGTTGCGAATTTCATGTATCTAGTATTTATTGCTAGTTGCAATAACAGTTCTGCAACTAGGTTGAATGTTTATTCCTAATGCGAATAACAACTGTGCAGATTTCATTTTTATTGACATTTAACTCAGACATAGTTCAGGTTAATATCCGCAAATTGAGCAACAAGTATGCTCAGTAAATTTCTTCGGACGGAAACACAAATTTCAACTTATTTTTTGGAGAAAAATAAGTTGAAATTTGTGTTTCCGTCCATAAAAAAACCCTTGGGCATACTTGCTGCGCGATCCCAAACACTTTACTAAGTTTCAAAAGTTTAATAAAACTGCTATTGCCACAAAATGGAGTATTTTGCTCGTTA
>JBCDKV010000262.1:0-6832 GCA_038746215.1 Bacteroidota bacterium
CTTGTTCTCCACCTAGCCATATGGGAGCATCTTCGTAGGTTAGGGTGTCGCAAATAAGACTGTCTTGTGTGTCAGTAGAGGTGGTATCTTTACTATCTATGACTACATCTTGATCGACTAGATCGGTTTCGTCATTGCAGGCAGTATGTAGCCATGTGAGTAGTAGGAGTAAAACTCCTGTGCATAAGTATTGCTTCATAAAATATTGTTTTTATGATGAAAAATAGAATATCCGTGTTGTTAAAGTAGCCGTTTTCTTGTTGAATTGTTTATTTGTTGAACTGTTGAATTGACATATGCGACAATTCTAACCATTCAGCATTTTTGCAATTCTTCTTTTTCGTGTAGTGTACTTATTGTTATCTTTAATCGGAAAGCACCTCTTTGTCTTGTTTTCTGTTCGTTTATGCTTTCTTTTCATAAATGTAAGGATTTTGGGGGTGGGAAGCAAGTTTTTGGATTGATTTGTTTTGGAAAATAGACTATTTGATGAGCGTATCGCATCGCGGTCAGGAGACACGCGACGATCGGTTTTCATTGTTGGGTGGGTGGTGGAGAGGGGAATAGGTGGGGGATCGGGACACCACTTTTTCTGTTGAATAGCACGAAAGCAAGAAATACTCAACTTACTTTCCTAAAATGCTGTTTCAATAAAAAATAAGCAAAATGCCGAAAAGAGATAGTATACATGAGGCAGTGAAAACTGCATTAGGTAAAGAAGACTGGACTATTTCAGACGATCCCTTTACCGTCTACATTGAAGGCTCTAAGGTAGATGTAGACTTAGCAGCAGAGAAAATGATAATAGCAGAAAAAGGAATTAAAAAGATTGCTGTCGAAATTAAGTCTTCTGCGAAACCATCTATTATCAGTGCTTTTCACGAAGCTTTAGGACAATACCTAGATTACAGAGATATTTTCAGCGACTATGGTGTAGAACGAGACTTATACCTTGCAGTATCTATAGAAAGGTATAAACAGATGATGAATTTACCTTTTGTTAAACGTCAAATCGGGCGCTATAACATCAAGATCATTGTCGTGAATGTCATAACAGAAACAATAGAAGAATGGATAGAATAAATGCTTACAAGGACATCATAAAAGAGGAGCTTTGCTATCAGGCATCTAAAAGTCCTTCTAATGCACCTGATCTAAAGCAGCAACTCATTTTTGACGAAGAACGTAGTAATTTTCTAGTCATCATTTCGGGCTGGCAAGATTACGCCTATGTTCATCAATGCATCTTTCATGTGGAAGTCAAGGAAGGACTGGTCTATGTGCATGAAGATCGGACAGATATTGTTCTAGTAGATATTTTAATCGAAAAAGGTATTCCCAAATCCGTCATTGTGCCTTCTTTTTTGCCTATATACGAGCGAGAGCTAGGAGCGTATGCAGTGGCAGCGTAACTAGAGCATAGAAGTATTAAATTGTGCTTGGAAGACGTAAGACGAGCTGTTTCTTTGGAGTAGAGAAAATATGGCTGTATTGGAAGTATCCAGTTTTCGCTCAAAAAAGAGCAAGTTAAAATCGTGGTTTACAATACAGAGACAAAGAAAATTGAGCAATGGATAAAATCAATATAACAAAAAAGGACTATAATAATCTACTGGTAACGTATGTTAGGTCTTTAGCGAAACGGTACAATGAATCACTCGGCAGTTCCAAGGACTATTATGCCATAGTAGATCTGGAAGAACAGCAATTTCAATTTTTAAGAATGGGCTGGCATAAGCATAAATTCTTATTTTGTGTATTAATTCATCTATCCATTCACCCTGAAACGGGCAATATTTGGATTCAGCAGAACAATACGGAAATACAAATTGACTTAGACTTAAGAGTGCTGGCGGGAGTACCCAATGAACATCTAGTACTTGGATTTATACCAGCATCCATGCGCCCTTATTCTGAATATGCAGTGGCTTAGCAGTTGATATAAGCAGCGTCTGTTTGGGTAGTTTGTTTTCAAAAAAGTATAAGCCAGTTGAAGGAGCATATCGCGTCGCGGTCGGGAGATGCGCGACGATCGGTTTTCATGCTTGGGTGGGTGGAGAGTGGAAGAAGTGGCGCATCGAGAGTTTGAAATTCATATTATTCTACAAATTGTACCCCCCGATGCGCCAGGTCTTCCCTACCAACAAACGCCCACCGACAATGGGCCGATCGTCTCGGACTGGTGCGATAAGAAGTCGCTTACTGTAAAATCAGTAGATTAACAAAAGTTGGTCATCGCGCCAAGTTAATTGAACACTGATCCTCTCGATCTGCGACCAAAGATGCCCTACATTCATCTCGCTAAGTAGACACGTAGCCTTCCACAAATCCTAAATCCAACAGATAAACAAGTATATTCATCCACACAAAATTATCCCGTTTGCAGTATAAAGCTGTGCTGCCACAAAATAGAGAACTTTATCCGTTATTTGTATTATCAGCCAAGAGCCAAAGTCGTCTGCTGTTATGCAAGTGTTAAGCGTTTGTGTCAAATCCAACAATTATTCTAACTTGCAGTATGGCTTTTGGGTAAGGCTAATATTAAGATTGATACTCCTAAGAGCAATTACCCATATGAAAATTTCTGGGGAGTTTGCGAAGCTTGCGAACTGTCCTTTGTGGTTTTGGAGGCTTTGTAAACTTAGCTTTATAAAAGTGGCAATGCGCCAAACTACTCGCAACTTTCGCAAAGTATCTGCATATGGGAATTGCTGTGTTTACCACAATAAAACGAGCATAGCCGCCAGAATTAACAAAGCAACGACATGAAATTAACTCGGACGACAGTAATTGCGATACTTTCCACGCTGGGGATGTTGGCACTCATCCTACTGCAGGTGCGGTGGTTGCAACAATCGTCTGCGTTAATCAGCGAGCAATTTGAGCAAAAAGTTTCCAGTGCTTTGAGTACTGCCATTTTGAAATTAAAAGACCCTTCGGGCATCTCGCATTGCGAAGAAGGGCCAGATGGCTGTTACATTTTGCCGCAAGAGAAAGAAGCAGAACTTAAATGTAAGCTGACGGGGGTGTTGGCTTGCTATGACTTACCGACGCGCTTTGAATTTCAAATTGTGAATGAACAAGACAGCCCCGTGAAGGACGATTCGCCTTATTGCTGTTCCCTGCGCCATCTAGACGAAAAGCTGGAAGACAAAATGGTGGTCATTGCTTTCTTGGACAAACCCAAATATATTGCTGAAAAAATGGGGCTGATGATCCTGTTCTCGGCACTGATTCTACTGCTGCTATCAGGTATTTTCATCTACATCAATCTAGCATTATTGAAGCAAAAGCGAGCAACAGAGCGCAATACGGATTTCTTCAACAATATGGCGCATGAATTCAAAACGCCACTCACAAATATCATTTTAGCCACTAAAATGCTGAAAAAACGGCAGAAAGAAGAACCTTTTTTGGATGTCATTCAGAAGGAAGGCGAACGCTTGAAATGGCAAGTAGAACGCGTACTGCATTTGGCAAAAATGGAACACGGCGGCTACGAAATCGAGAAACAATACTTTTTGCTGCAACCACAGATTGAGCAATTGCTATCGACCATGTACGCCCGTTTACAAGAAGAAAAGGCAGTGGTTAATATGGATATAAGTGAAGGACTGCAAATTTACGCCGATCCTTTTCATCTGAGTAATTCGATCAGAAATCTTCTGGATAATGCACTAAAATATTGCAAAGCAGCACCCATCATCAATATTTCTGCGAAAGAAACGCAAGAAGGTGTTGTGCTACAAATTGCAGATAATGGCATTGGGATTAGTAAAGCGAATCAAGACTTTATTTTCAAGAAATTCCAGCGCGTTGGTAGTGGCGACTTACACGATCATAAAGGCTTCGGTCTCGGTTTGGCTTACGTTCAGAAAGTCATGGAATTACACGCAGGATTCATTAGGATTGTCAGCGAATTGAACAAAGGAAGTCGCTTTGATTTGGTCTTGCCCAGACCACATTGAGGTAAGTACTCAATCTGTCAGAATCAGGATTTTCAGAATTTATTGATTTTCAGGATTACTAAGCACGTAGCCTTCCAAATGAGATGCTATGCGTCTTGTTTGGGAAATCCTGTGAATCCGCTCATCCTGTGAATTCTGATTCTGACAAAAAGTTAGACGTATTGAGTACTTACGTTTGAGCAATGTTTGAAATAATTCTTGGTAAAGCTCTTGAGATCGCGCAACAAGTATGCTTAAAAGATTTTTATGGACGGAAACTGGCTAAGCATACTTGTTGCTCAATTTTCTTGCATTGACTCAGGCTGCTTCCAAGTAAAATATTGACAGAATTGGGCCTTCGTACATCCCTAAATTTATATAGTCGATTCCATAAAAAGTAACGATCAAATAATAACTTCCCGATTTATGACGGCATCTTTGGTCCTGCTACTGCGTTGAAAAGCCTCGCCAGCCGAGAGGATTCCTACGTTTTTCGCCTTGTATCAGAACAAAATCTGCTCGGTCAAAATGCGGAACTTATTTTTTGTCCGTTACAAAAGTGGTCAGGCATGGTTTTCTGCTTAATAAATCAACAGCAACAGCTATCAAACTACAGCAAAACATGAACGCTTCTATACTGGTCGTAGAGGATGACCAAAATCTAGGATTTTTATTGACCCAACTTTTAAAAGACGAAGGCTACGAAGTGCAACTGGCGAATGATGGAGCTGTGGCTTGGCAGTCGATTGTCGATAGTCGTTTCGATCTTTGTCTACTAGATATTATGATGCCAAAAATGGATGGTCTCCAATTGGCGGAGCGTATTCGACAGCATTCCACTGATTTACCTTTCATCTTCTTGACGGCTAAATCCATGAAAGCGGATAAACTCAAAGGCTATGAATTGGGCGCAGAAGATTATATCACCAAACCTTTCGATGAGGACGAATTGTTGTGGAAGATCAAAGTCATTTTGCGTAGAAAGCAACCCGAACACGACCCAGATTTTCAGTTCCAATTAGGAGACTATTTCTTTAGCTACAGCCTGCAGGAACTCGTCTACGATGGCGAAGCCAAGCGACTGACCGAAAAAGAGAATGAGGTGCTACGCTTGCTTTGTATGCACAAAGATCAGATACTGCGTCGAGAAGATGCCGTGGAACAAATCTATGGAAAATGGGATTATTTTCTAGGGCGTAGTTTTGATGTTTTCATTTCCCGCCTGCGTAAGCTATTGAACAGAGACGAGCGCATCAAAATCGAAAATGTATTTAAAGTTGGGTTTATTTTGAAAGTAGAGTGAGGAAGCGATGAACTGTTGAATTGTTTGCTTGTTGAACTAGCCTAAGTAATGCTAGATAAATAAACTTATATTCTTTAATTTTTGAAAATGGAATGAAAAACTTCGTTTTTCATTCCATTTTCAAAAGGCCCTTTCGGACAGAAATGAGGTTGTTCTTAATGATTTTTGGAAAAAATCATTAAGAACAACCTCATTTCTGTCCAGAAGGCCTCCCAAAATTAAAATTTTTACGAAGTAAAAATTTTAATTCTATGATTACAAACAGCTTCTCTAAGAATGTAAATTTATTCCTTGTACATTACTAACTAAACTCACATACATTTTGAAAGTAGGAATCATCGGTGCGGGTATTGCGGGCATTGCTAGTTCGATTCGCATGGCAGCTCGTGGCTACGAAGTGGACGTCTACGAAGCAAATGACTATCCAGGCGGTAAGCTTTCTCAATTTCAGGTAGGCGATTACCGATTTGATGCGGGGCCATCGCTTTTTACCATGCCCTCCTACGTAGAAGAACTTTTCCGACTCGCCAAGCGAGACATCAAAGACTATTTTGAATACGAACGGCTAGAAGTTGTTTGTGAATATTTTTGGGAAGACCAAACGAGGATTACCGCTTTTGCAGAACAGGCTGCTTTTGCACAAGAAGTAGAAGAAAAACTGGATATTCCAGCCCAAAAAGTTTTGGATTTACTCACCGATAGTGCCTACAAATACGAAGTGACGGGGAAGATATTCTTAGAAAAATCATTGCACCAATTGAGTACTTGGCTGAACCCTAGTACCGTCAAAGCGATGCTCAAAATCCCCACTTTGGATTTGTTTAACACCATGAATAAGGTCAATGAAAAGCGACTGCAACACCCCAAATTGGTACAGCTCTTCAATCGCTACGCTACTTACAACGGCTCTAATCCTTACAAAACGCCCGGCTTATTGAATATTATTCCTCACTTCGAATATGGCTTTGGTGCTTATTTCCCCAAGGGCGGTATGTACGCGATCACCAATAGCCTTTTTCGATTGGCAGAGGATTTGGGCGTTCGTTTCCATTTTGGACAAAAAGTAGAAGAAATCGTTGTGAAGTACAAAAAGGCTAGTGCGCTGAAAGTGAATGGTACGCTACTCCATTTCGACCGCACCATTAGCAATATGGATGTTTTCCACGCCTACCGAAAGCTTTTACCCAACGAAACCCATCCGCATCGTATTTTGAAACAACCCAAGTCCACTTCCGCCCTCATTTTTTATTGGGGTATTCAAAAATCTTTTCCTGAATTGGATGTCCACAATATTCTATTTAGTGAAGATTACGAAACGGAATTTGCGAAGATGGAAGCGGGGGAGATTTATCACGATCCGACGGTATACATCAATATTACCAGCAAAAAAAATCCAGTAGATGCACCTAAAAATTGTGAAAATTGGTTCACAATGATTAACGTCCCTTGCAATAGTGGACAAAATTGGGAAGACCTCATTCAGAATGCCAAACAAAATATGCTAGCTAAAATTGAACGTACGTTAGGCGTAGATGTAGCACCACTCATTGCTTGCGAAGCACTCCTCGATCCCAGAACGATA